>NZ_DBGFPE010000005.1:0-208621 GCF_048526665.1 Candidatus Allofournierella excrementavium | reverse complement strand
GTGCAGTCCGGGTCCGCGAAGCGGCCAAGGCCCCGGTGGGGCCTTGGACCGGCTGGGCGGTCTGCAAAGCAGAGCGGGCGCATCTTTGTTGCGCCCGCAGCCCACGCCCCAGGATTTTGGATGAAGAAAACGCAAAGAGCGGCCCCACAAGCCTTGGTGGCTTGGGAGGCCGCTCTGCGTGCTTTATGCGCCAAAATCCTACGGCAGAACCGCCGTTTTCTTATGCCATCCCGGCCTTGCCGGGGCGGCTTTTTTTGCGCGTTTTCAGTTGTTCAGGCCCTTCATGGTCAGGCTGATGCGCTTTTTCTTGAGGTCAACATCCAATACCTTCACTTTCACCACCTGGCCCACCTTCACCGCCTCGCCGGGGTGGCGGATGAACTTGTCGCTCAGCTGGCTGATGTGCACAAGGCCGTCCTGATGCACGCCGATGTCCACAAAGGCGCCGAAGTCGATGACGTTGCGCACGGTGCCGGTGAGCTCCATGCCGGGCTTTAAGTCCTCCATGCCCATCACGTCGGTGCGCAGCAGCGGCGGGGGCAGCTCGTCACGCATGTCCCGGCCGGGGCGCAGCAGCTCCGCGATGATGTCTTCCAGGGTCTCTTTGCCCGCGCCGGTCTCGGCGCAAAGGCGCTCAAAACCGATGACTTTGGCCCGCTTGGGCAGGGCGGCGATGGCCTCGGTGCCGATGTCCGCCTCGGTGAAGTCGCACAGCTTCAAAAGCGCCCGCGCCGCGGCGTAGCTTTCGGGGTGGACGGCGGTGGCGTCCAGCGGCTCCTCGGCCCCCGGCACCCGCAGAAAGCCCGCGCACTGCTCAAAGGCCTTGGGCCCCAGTCCCTTCACCTTCTTCAGCTGGGCGCGGCTGGCAAAGGCGCCGTTCTCCTCCCGCCAGGCCACCACGTTCTTGGCGGTGGCGGCGGAAAGGCCCGCCACCCGGCTCAAAAGGGGCGCGCTGGCGGTGTTCAGGTCCACGCCCACGGTGTTCACGCAGTCCTCCACCACGCCGTCCAGCGCCGCGGCAAGGCGCTTGGCGGGCATGTCGTGCTGATACTGGCCCACGCCCACGGCCTTGGGGTCGATCTTCACCAATTCCGCCAGGGGGTCCTGCAAGCGGCGGGCGATGGACACCGCGCTGCGCAGGTTCACGTCGAACTGGGGGAACTCCTTCGCGGCCAGCTCGCTGGCGGAGTAGACGCTGGCCCCCGCCTCGCTGACCACCATGTACTGCACGCCGCCGCCCAGCTCGCGGATGACGTCGGCGGCAAAAATCTCCGTCTCCTTGCCGGCGGTGCCGTTGCCGATGGCGATGATCTGCACCCCGTGCTTTTTGATGAGAGCCTTGATGGTGCTCTTGGCCTGCTCCACCCGCTTGAACTGGGGCACCGGGTAGACCACGGCGGTGTCCAGCACCTTGCCGGTGGCGTCCACCACCGCCACCTTGCAGCCTATGCGGTAGCCGGGGTCCAGGCCCATGGCCACCTTGCCCTTGATGGGCGGGGCCAGCAGCAGCTGGCGCAGGTTTTCGCCAAAGACCTTGATGGCCCCTTCCGCCGCCTGCTCGGTGAGGGCGGCGCGCACCTCCCGCTCCAGGCTGGGGTGGATGAGGCGGGCGTAGGCGTCCCGCACGGCGGCCTCCACCTGTTCGGCGGCGGCGCTGCGGCCCCTGACGAACATCTTGCAGCAGAGGGCGGCGGCCCGCTCGGCGTCCACCTCCACCGATACCTTCAAAAACTCCTCCCGCTCGCCCCGGTCCAGGGCCAGCACCCGGTGGCCGGCGATTTTGCTCACCGGCTGGGAGAAGTCGTAATACTGGGCGTAGACGCTGTCCTCTTCCTTGGCGGCCTCGCTCTTCACCACGCCGAAAGCGCCGTAGAAGCGGCGCAGTTCCGAGCGCAGGCGGGCGTCGTCGCTCACCTGCTCGGCGATGATGTCCCGCGCGCCGGCCAGGGCGGCCTCGGCGTCGGGCACTTCCTCATTGATGTAGCCTTCGGCGGCGGCGACAACGTCCAGCTTTGCATCCTGGGCCAGCAGGGCCTCGGCCAGAGGTTCCAGGCCACGGGCCCGGGCAACGCTGGCCCGGGTCTTGCGCTTGGGTTTGTAGGGGCGGTAGAGGTCCTCCACCTCCGCCAGGGTGGCGGCGCTTTCCAGCTTGGCGGAAAGCTCCTCGGTGAGAGAGCCCTGGGCCTCGATGGCGGTGCGCACTTCCTCCTTGCGCTTGTCCAGCCCGCGCAGGTATTCCAGCCGGTCCGCCAGGGTGCGCAGCAGCTGGTCGTCCATCGCGCCGGTGGCCTCTTTGCGGTAGCGGGCGATGAAGGGGATGGTGTTGCCCTCGTCGATGAGCGCGATGGCGGCGGCCACACGGGTTTCCGGGGCGGAGAGCTCCGCGGCCAGTCGTTTTGCGTAGTCCATTTCAGTTCTCCTTGCGATAGATGGTTTTTTCGGGCGCGGGCTTTGCCCAGGCGCGTTTTGCCTTGCGGCGGCGGTGCCAGACGAGATACCCGGCGAAGAGCGCCACGCTCAACGCCGCGGCGGCGAGGCTCTGGCCCAGGCCGAAGGTGAAGTGGTCCAGGCGCAGGTCCACCTCCCCCGCGGGGATGCGCACGGCGCACAGGCCCCCGTCCACCTTTTCCACCGGCGTTTCTTCGCCGTTCACGGTGACGGTAAAGCACGGGTCATAGGGCACGGCCAGCAGCACCACCGTCTCCTCCTGCAAATCAAAGCGGGCGGAAAGGCCGCGGCTGTCCAGGCTGATCTCGGCCGCGCCCTGGGCCTGGCGGCTGGCCACGTCCTGATGGTAGGCCTCTTTGGAAAAGCCGGTGAGCAGGTCCTCCGGCAGGGGCTCGAGCACGTCGCCCCAGGCGGAAATCTGCTCCTCGCTCAGCACCACGGCCCGCAGCAGAAGGTTCGCCCGCTGATTTTCCGGCACGCCCTCGAACTGCTCTTCGGTGACGTAGTATTCATAGCCGTAGGCCATGGGCAGGGCGTATTTGTTCTCGTAGACCGCGAGGCTGCCCTCCGCGCCCCAATAGACCCAGTCGTCCCCGGCCTTTTCCTCAAAGTCAGCGGCGTCGGCCACCGGGGTCACGGTGTACTTCACGGCCAGCAGGCCCCGCAGGGCGTAGTCCTCCACACCCGGCTCGCTGCGCACGTCCCGCTTGACGCCGAACTGGGGATAGAACTCCATGATGGAGGGGGACACGGTGGAGTTGAAGAACTGCAGACAGCTCTTGCCCATCCAGAGGCCCACGTTGTCGTAGCACTCGTAGTCGTCGGTGCGGTAGGCCCCTTCCGGCAGCTTTTCGCCCAAAGCGCGGGCGTCCTCGTACTGCTGGGTGCGCCAATCGGCGTCGTTGGTCCACTGGGCGAATTTGCCGATGGAGATGTGGGTGATGCTGTAAAGGCAGCCGAAAGCAAGCACCGCCGCGGTGAGCCGCCGGGCCAGCAGCGGGCGGCGGCGGTACTGCACCCAGATGAACCAGAACACCGCCACGCCGAAGAGGGCGAGGCCCAGATTGAGCCAGAATTTTTCGGGGTATTCGATGACGCCGAGGCTCCACTCGCCGTCCTCCTCCACCGGCAGGAAGGCGAACACGCAGAAGGCCAGCAGCACCGCCACCGTAGGCCGCACGCCCTTTGCGAGGTCGATGCGCTCGTCCTCCAGGGCCTGCACGCTGGCGGCGCACATCACCAGGATGGGCATGTACCACCAGCGGGCGTAATAGCTGGAGTTCATGGCGTAGAAGGCGGAGTTGAGGGCGGGCACCAGCGCCATCACGAGGCTGGTGAACAGGATGCGCCGGAAGGCGGTCTTCTGGGTGCAGCGCAGGTAGGCGATGACCCCCGCCATGCCCATCAGGGGCAGATAGGCGCTCATGCTGGTCCATTTGATGACCCCTTCGTCAAAAATCACCGGCATGTAGGGGCAGTCCGGCGGGAAGAAGAGGCTGTAGAGGATGGCCCCGTACTGCTGGGCCTTGGAGTAGAAGATGTAGCCAAAGCCGCTGAAGGGGTCCACCGTGCGGGGGTTCTCGGCAAGGCTCAAGAGGGCCGGCCAGGCCAGCACACAGCCCATGCCGCAGCCTAAAATGCTCTCCGCCGCCAGCGCACCGAAGGTCCTGCCGTTCCAGCGGTAGACCCCGCTGGCGGTCATGCAGACGAAATACAGGATGAGAAAGACCACCTGCCCGGCGAAGAAGAAGTAGTTGTTGAGCAGGTTCAGCGCCACCAGCACCGCGAAGGGGCCCCGGCGCCCTTGCATCACCGCCTCGTCCAGCGTCCAGAGCAGATAGGGGAACAGGGCCACCACGTCCACAAAGTGGTTGAAGAACACGTTGTAGACAGTAAAACCCGAGAAGGCGTAGAGGCAGCCCGCCAGCACGGCCATGTTGGGATCCTTGACCCAGCGGCGGGTCCACAGATACGCGCCGCCGCCCGCCACCGCGAACTTGAGCACCAGCATGGGGGCCATCAGAAAGGGCTGCCACGCCGCCGGGAAGAGCAGGGTGAGCCAGAAGAAGGGGCTGCCCGCCAGATAGAAGGAATAGCTGTTCCAGAAATCGCTGCCCAGGTCGGTGGCCCAGCTGAAGGTGCCGCCGCCGGACTTTATGAACTCGTTGGCGTAGTAGTAGAAGGGAATTTGCTGGCTGTTGAAGTCGCCGGCGTAGAGAAAGATGCCGCCGTCCACGATGTAAAAAGGCAAAAACACCAGCGCCGCCGCCAACGCGCACAGGCCGAAGGTGAGCCAGTATTTGTTCTGGGGTCTTGTGAGGGGCTGCATGCCGTTCCTTCCCTTCCCGTTTTGAAAAATCCCACCCCGCAAAGGGCAAAATGTGCTATGATGATACTACACTGTGTTTGTGAAATGTTTGTGGCAGAAACTGCCCGCAAGGAGGCGTTTTTCCGTGAAGACCTACCCGTTCAACGCGCTGGTGAGCCGTATGAAGTACATCCGCCGGTGGAGCCTGATGCACGCCGCGCGGCCCGAGACCCTCAGCGAGCACACCGCCGAGACGGCCATCCTGGCCCACACCCTCTGCCTCATCGCCCGGGAGGTCACCGGCACCCCGGTGCGCCCGGAGACGGTGGCGGTGGCGGCGCTCTATCACGACGCGCCGGAAATTATGACCGGCGACATGCCCACCCCGGTGAAGTACAAAAACGAGCGGCTGCGCTCGGCCTACAAGG
Organism: Candidatus Allofournierella excrementavium; assembly: GCF_048526665.1. Taxonomy (NCBI): domain Bacteria; kingdom Bacillati; phylum Bacillota; class Clostridia; order Eubacteriales; family Oscillospiraceae; genus Allofournierella; species Candidatus Allofournierella excrementavium. The sequence goes on along the minus strand of NZ_DBGFPE010000005.1, from coordinate 203,437 downwards.
CGCTGGAGGAGGAGAGCGCCCGCCAGATGGCCCAGCTTCTTCCCCCGGCGCTGCGGCCGGAGATGACCGGCTACCTCACCGGGCGCTGCCTTTCCGACGCGGAAAAGCGCATTTTGAAGGCGGCGGACCGCCTTTCCGCCCTCATCAAGTGCACCGAGGAGATGCAGGCGGGCAACCGGGAATTCGCCTCGGCGCTGGCCCAGCAGAAAGCGGCCATCACCGCCATGCACTGCCCGGAGGCGGACTATTTCCTCGAGCACATGCTGCCCTGCTACGCCCAGAACCTGGACGAACTCACCCGCGCCGAAGAGGACTGAGCCTTACAGGTTGCCCGCGGCGTAGACCCTGTCGATGAGGCGGTCCACATCGGGGAAATGCTGCAATTCGCAGCAGGCCCGGCGCAGGCCCGCCGCCCCTTTGAGGCCTTTCATATAATAAAGGGCCTGGCTGCGGGCCTGGGGCATGGCCGCCCACTCACCCTTTTCCTCGCACATCTCGTAAATCTGCCGGCGCATGGCCGCCATGCGGTCGGCAAGGCCCGGCCGGGCGGGAACCGGCTCCCCCGCCAGGGCGGCCTTTATCTCCCCGAAGAGCCAGGGGTCGCCCAGGGCTGCCCGGCCCACCATCACCCCGTCGCACCCCGTGGCCTGCATCATGGCCAGAGCGTCGGCGGCGCTGGCGATGTCCCCGTTGCCGAGCACAGGCACCTTCACCGCCGCCTTCACCGCGGCGATGACGTTCCAGTCCACCGTGCCGGGGGTGTACATCTGCTCCCGGGTGCGGCCGTGGACGGCGATGGCCGCCGCCCCCGCCGCTTCGCAGGCCTTTGCCGCCGCCACGGCGGTGACGTGCTCCGCGTCCCAGCCGGCGCGCAGCTTCACCGTCACCGGGTGGCCGCCGCTGTTCTTCACCACCGCTTCGGTGATGCGGCCGCAGAGGTCCGGGTCCAGCATCAGGCGGCTGCCCGCGCCGGAGGAGGTTATCTTGGGTGCGGGGCAGCCCATGTTGATGTCGATGAAGTCAAACTGGTATTTCCGGATGAGCCCGGCGGCCTCGCCCATGGTCTCGGGCTCCGCGCCGAAGAGCTGCACTCCATAGGGGGCCTCGCCCCCGCCGCCCGCGATGAGCCGGGCGCTTTTTTTATCCCCAAAGGTGAGGGCCTTGGCGCTGACCATCTCGCTGACGGTATACGCCGCGCCGTGGCGGGCGGCCATGGCGCGGCAGGCGGTATCTGTGAACCCGGCCATGGGGGCGAGGGCCGCCCCGGGGCCGATGGAAAGGGAACCAAACTGCATAGAGTACCTCGCTTGTGCAAACTTGTTTTCTATTGTATCACAAACCGCCGGTTTGTGGTATACTTGAAGCGACCATAACACCCAATTCAGGAGGGTCTTTTTCAATGAAACTGCTGGTACTGGACGGCAACAGCATTGCCAACCGCGCCTTTTACGGCATTAAGCTGCTCACCACAAAAGATGGGCGCTACACCAACGCCATATACGGCTTCATGAACATTCTGCTGAACCTTCTGCGGGACAACGACCCCGACGAGGTGGCGGTGGCCTTTGACCTGAAGGCCCCCACCTTCCGCCACAAGATGTTCGACGGCTACAAGGCCACCCGCCACGGCATGCCCCAGGAGCTGGCGGACCAGATGCCGGTGCTGAAAGAGCTGCTGGCGGACCTGGGCTTTGCCATGGTCAGCCTGGAAGGCTACGAAGCGGACGATCTGCTGGGCACCCTCTCCGCCGCCGCGGCGGCCCGGGGGGACGACTGCCTCATCGCCACCGGCGACCGGGACAGCCTGCAGCTGGTGAACGAGCACGTGACGGTGCTCCTGGCCGCCACCCGGATGGGCCGCAGCGAGACGGTGGTGATGGACGAGGCCGCCGTGGAGGAAAAATACGGCGTGAAGCCCAGGCAGCTCATCGAGGTGAAGAGCCTGATGGGCGACACCTCTGACAACATCCCCGGCGTGCCCGGCGTGGGCGAAAAGACCGCCCTGGACCTCATCCGCCGCTTCGAGAGCCTGGACGGGGTGTACGAGCACATCGACGACAAGGCCATCAAGCCCGGCGTGCGGGCAAAGCTTTCGGCCAATGAGCCCAGCGCCCGGATGAGCCGGGAGCTGGCGGAAATTTGCTGCACCGCCCCCATCCCCACCGAGGCGGGAGCCTACAAGCGCACCGCCGGCGACCCCGCGGCGGCCGCCGCCCTTTTGGCGGAGCTGGAGATGCACTCCATGGCCGACCGGCTGGGCCTGGACCAGGCTGCCGCCGCCCCTGCCGCCGCGGCCGACCTGCCGGAAGTGAAGCCCGCCCCCCTGCCCGCCGCCCTTTCCGGCCGGCTGTGCATGGCAAAGGGGGAAAACGGCTGGTTCGCCGTGCAGGGCGGCAATGTCTGGACGGTGGAGGATGCCGCCCTGCCCGCCTTGCTGGAAGGCGAAGCGGAGCTTTGGGTGTTTGACGCAAAGCCCCTTTACCGCATCGCCCTGGAGGCGGGCGGCGAGGGCAAGGCCATCCGCTTTGACGCAAAGCTGGCGGCCTATCTCTTGAACCCGGCGGCCAGCGACTATCAGGCCCAGCAGCTGGAGGCGGAATACGCCCCCGCGCCCCGCTTCGCCTGCCCCGACCTGCCCGCCGCCGGCGCGCTGGAGGGCCTTTACGACGCACTGGCCGCCAAGGTGGAAGAGCAGGGCATGACCGGCCTGTTGCAGGATATCGAGCTGCCCCTGGCCCGGGTGCTGGCGGACATGGAACGCATCGGCATGCCGGTGGACAAGGACGGCCTGGAGGCCTTTGGCACCCTGCTGAAAGCGGAGCTGGACAAGACCCTCGCCTCCATCTACGAGGCGGTGGGCTACACCTTCAACCTGAACAGCCCCAAACAGCTGGCGGAGGCCCTGTTTGACAGGATGGGCCTGCCGCCCCGCAAAAAGACCAAGAGCGGCTACTCCACCGACGCAGAGACCCTGGAAAGCCTGCGCAGCTACAGCCCGGTGGTGGAGGACATTCTGCAGTACCGCACCTACCAGAAGCTGAACAGTACCTATGTGGAGGGGCTTTTGAAGGTCATCGGGCCGGACGGGCGGATGCACTCCACCTTCAACCAGACCGAGGCCCGCACCGGGCGGCTCTCCTCCAGCGAGCCGAACCTGCAGAACATCCCCATCCGCACAAAGCTGGGCAGCCGCCTGCGCCAGTTCTTCATCGCCGGCCCCGGCTGCAAGCTGGTGGACGCGGACTACAGCCAGATCGAACTGCGCATCCTGGCCCACATCTCCGGCGACGAGACGATGAAAAACGCCTTCCTCACCGGGCAGGACATCCACCGCAGCACCGCCGCCAAAATTTACGGCCTGCCCCTGGAGATGGTCACCCCCCAGCTGCGCTCTTCCGCCAAGGCGGTGAACTTCGGCATCGTCTACGGCATCGGGGCCTTCAGCCTGGCACGGGACATCGGCGTGACCGTGAAGGAAGCGGACGACTTCATCAAGAACTATCTGGCCACCTTCCCCGGCGTGAAGGAGTACATGGATTCCACCATCGCCGCCGGGCGGGAGAAGGGCTATGTGACCACCCTCTTCGGCCGCCGGCGCGCATTGCCGGAACTGACCAGCAAGAACTTCAACCTGCGCTCGCTGGGCGAGCGGATGGCCATGAACACCCCCATCCAGGGCACCGCCGCCGACGTCATCAAGCTGGCGATGGTGCGGGTGTGGCGCCGCCTGCGGGACGAGGGCCTTGCGGCCCGGCTGATTTTGCAGGTGCACGACGAGCTCATCGTGGAGGCCCCCGCCGCCGAGGTGCGGCAGGTCAGCCGCATTTTGAAGGAAGAGATGGAGGGCGCGGTGAACTTCACCGTTCCCCTCACCGCCGACGTGAGCAGCGGCGACACCTGGCTGGAGGCCCACTGATATGGAACTTTCCGTGCGCCCCATGGCCGCCGCCGACACGGCGGTCTGCGCCGCCATCGCCGCCGCCGACGCCGAGCCCTGGACCGAAAGCCAGCTTTTGAGCGAACTGCAAAGCCCCGCCGCCCGGCTGTTCACGGCCGAGGGCGAGGGCGTGCTGGGCTTTGCCGTGTTCCAGCTGGCGGCGGGCGAGGCCAGCCTCTATGCCCTCAACGTGGACCCCGCCGCCCGCCGCAAAGGGGTGGGCGCGGCCCTGCTGGCCGGGGCCCTCGCGGCTCTGAAGGCCGAGGGCGCAGACCAGTGCTTTTTGGAGGTACGGGCGGCCAACGCCCCCGCCATCGCCCTCTACCGGCGGCTGGGCTTTGCCGCCGCCGGGGTGCGCCGGGGCTTTTACCGCGACCCGCCCGACGACGCGGTGGTGATGACCCTGACCCTGTAAGGTCGATTTTTGTATATCGATTGGAGTTTTATACGATATGTATATTTTAGGAATCGAGAGCACCTGCGACGAGACCGCCGCCGCGGTGGTGGAGGACGGGCGCAGGCTCGTGAGCAATGTGGTGGCCACCAGCGTGGCGGAGCAGGCGCTCTACGGCGGCGTTGTGCCGGAGATCGCCAGCCGCCGCCACATCGAGTACATCAGCGCCACGGTGCAGGCTGCGCTGGACGAGGCGCACCTCTCCCCCGCGGACCTGGACGGCATCGCCGTCTCCTTTGCGCCGGGGCTCATCGGCGCGGTGCTGGTGGGGGTGAACTTCGCCAAGGGCCTGGCCTACGCGGCAAAAAAGCCCCTGGTGCCGGTGCACCACCTTCGGGGGCACATCGCGGCCCTCTACCTCACCCACCCGGACCTGAAGCCGCCCTTCCTCTGCCTTGTGGCCAGCGGCGGCCACAGCCACATCGTGCAGGTCGAGGACTACACCCACTACCATGTGCTGGGCCGCACGGTGGACGACGCGGCGGGCGAGGCCTTTGACAAGGTGGCCCGCACCCTGGGTCTTGGCTACCCCGGCGGCCCGGCCATCAGCAAGGCCGCCCGCAGCGGCGACCCCAAAGCCTACAAGCTGCCGGTGCCCCACGTGGAAGGCCCCTACAACGTGAGTTTTTCGGGCCTGAAAACGGCGGTGCTGAACGCGGTGAACCAGGCGGAAATGAAGGGCGAAACGGTGAACGTGGCGGACATGGCCGCCAGCTTTGAGCACCGCATCGACGAAATTCTGGCGGAGAAACTGCTGGCGGCGGCGCAGGACACCGGCGCATCCGCCATCGCCCTGGCGGGGGGCGTTGCGGCCAACAGCCTGCTGCGCTGCCTTGTGAACGAGGGCGCGCAGAAACTGGGGGCAAAGCTCTATCTGCCCGAGATGCAGTTTTGCGGCGACAACGGGGCCATGGTGGCCGCCCAGGGGTTCTATGAGCTCACGGCGGGCAATGTGGCGGACCTGACCCTCAACGGCCTGGCCACCCTTCCCATCGACTACAACAGCCCGGCCTAAAGCCGGGCTGCTTTTCCATCGGGCAGAAAGGAGGAGCGCGAAATGGAACAGACCACCCTGTTTGACCGCCCGCAGGACCGGCCGCTGGCAAGCCGGATGCGCCCGCGGGACCTGGACGAGTTTGCCGGGCAGCAGCATCTGCTGGGCGAGGGCAAGGTGCTGCGACGGCTCATCGAGAGCGACCGGGTGAACAGCATGATCTTCTGGGGCCCGCCGGGCGTGGGCAAGACCACCCTGGCCCAGATCATCGCCCGGCGCACCCAGGCGGAGTTCGTGAACTTCAGCGCGGTGACCAGCGGCGTGAAGGAGATAAAGGCCGTGATGCAGGACGCGGAGGCCCGCCTGCGGCTGGGCCAGCGCACCATCCTGTTTGTGGACGAGATACACCGCTTCAACAAGGCCCAGCAGGACGCCTTTCTCCCCTTTGTGGAAAAAGGGAGCATCGTGCTCATCGGGGCCACCACCGAGAACCCCAGCTTTGAGATAAACGCCGCGCTTTTGAGCCGGTGCAAGGTGTTCGTGCTGAAAGCCCTCACCCCCGAGGACCTGACGGGGCTTTTGCGCCGGGCCCTCACCGACCCCCGGGGCTTTGGGGACAAAACCATCGAGATGGAGCCGGAGGCCCTGGACCTCATCGCCAACTTTGCGAGCGGCGACGCCCGCACCGCCCTGAACACCCTGGAGATGGCGGTGCTGAACGCCGAAGAGCAGGATAGCAAGCTGGTGGTGGACCGGCCATTGCTGGAGCAGTGCACCAGCAAGAAGAGCCTGCTCTACGACAAAAAGGGCGAGGAGCATTATAACCTCATCAGCGCACTGCACAAGTCCATGCGCAACTCCGACCCGGACGCGGCGGTCTACTGGCTGGCCCGGATGCTGGAGGCGGGCGAGGACCCCTTGTATGTGGCGCGTCGGCTCATCCGCTTCGCCAGCGAGGACATCGGCCTTGCCGACAACCGGGCGCTGGAAATTGCGGTGGCGGCCTATCAGGCCTGCCACTTCAACGGCATGCCGGAGTGCAGCGTGAATCTGGCCCAGGCGGTCATCTACCTCTCGCTGGCCCCCCGCTCCAACGCGGTGTACAAGGCCTATGAGCACGCAAAGGCGGACGCGGAGAAGATGCTGGACGAGCCGGTGCCCCTGGCCATCCGCAACGCGCCCACCCGGCTGATGAAGGAGCTGGACTACGGCAAGGGCTACGTCTACGCCCACGACACCGAAGAGAAGGTGGCGGACCTGGAATGCCTGCCGGAAAACCTCGCCGGCCGCCGCTACTACCTGCCCACCGACCAGGGCAGCGAGGCGCGGGCCGCCGAGAATCTGGCCCGGGTGATGGCCCGCAAAGCGGAGCTGAAACGCCGCCGGGAAAAAGAATAAGCAAAAGAGCCGCGCGGAGTCCCGAAAGCTCCGCACGGCTCTTTTTTATTTTTGCTTTTGGCCCAGCGCCGCCGCCAGCAGGTTCAGTGCCAGGGTGACGGCGCAGAAGAACACCACCACCGCCACCAGCGGGCCGATGGTGTCCATCAGGGCGGACCAGTCTCTTTCCCGCACCTGGGTGAGGATGTCGGCAAACTGGGCCGCGAGAGCCGCCAGGGCCAGTCCCAGACTGAAAATGCAGCCCGCCGGGGTGCATCGCCGCCGGGCCAGCTGCACCAGGGGCACGCTCCATGCCCCCAGCCCCAGCAGCAGGCTCGCCACCGAGGCGGCCGCGACCGGGCCGCTCACCGCCAGCACCCACACCAGGAACACCGCCACCGCCCCAAAAAGCCCCAGACAGGCGGCGCACGCCCACCACAGCGCCCTTTGCCCGGCGCTGCGGCTCTGGCGCGCCAGTGCCAGCGTCTGGGCCGCCGCCTCCTCCGCTTCCGGCAGGGGCCTCGGCTGGCGGCGGGCGGTCATCAGCTCGGCAAGGCTCACCTCCAGCGCCGCCGCCAGCGGTTCCAGCGTGGCCAGGTCCGGCAGGCCCACGCCCCGCTCCCAGCGGCTCACCGCCTTGTCGGTGAGGTGCAGCCGCGCGGCCAGCTGGGCCTGGGTCAGCCCCAGCTCCCTGCGCCGCCCGGCGATGAAATCTCCCAATGTTTTTGCGTCCATCCTCTTCGCCTCCCGCGTCTATCCTATCCCACGAAAGGCACTGTGGTCAACCGACGCTTCGTTTACCCGGGCAAAGGACCGGATTTGAGGCGCACGCTTATACGAATCGACAATTTACTTTCCTTTTCAATATTCCGTAAACGCAAAAAGGGGCGCCCGGCCGAATCGGCCGGGCGCCCCTTTGCTTGCCATGGGGTGTTGTGGAACATCAGCCCTCAATCTGGATGGTGCGGGTCGCGGGTGCGACTTCCGCCTGCTTGGGCAGCGTGACTTCCAGGATGCCGTTGTTGTAAGCGGCCTTGATGCCCTCGGTGTTGATGCCGCTGACATTGAAGCTGCGGCTGTAAGAGCCGTACTTGCGCTCGCGGCGCAGGTAGTTGCCCTCGCCCTTGTCTTCCTTCTCGCTGTTGTGGCGGGCGGTGATGACCATGGTGTCGCCGTTCAGGTCAAGGCTGATGTCCTCTTTCTGGAAGCCGGGCAGTTCCGCCTCCAGCAGGTAGTGGTCGCCTTTGTCCTGAATGTCGCACCGGAACTGGCTCATGTCGCCAAAGCCGGTGAACAGGCTCTTTTCCATGTTGTCCAGATAGTTCCACAGACTATTTTCCTCACGGGTGAACGGGATCATGCCAAACATAATGTACTCCTATTCTCCGCGCACGAAAAGATTTTTTCTTGGCGGCGCTGTGTTTGCGCGGGCGCTGCGCCGCTTTGCCGGGGGCTTCGGGCCCCGGGGTCTTGCCCCCGGTCCTCTTCCCTCCTGACGATTATTACTATACCCCTTCTTTTCGCGTTTTGTTTGTCCTTTTTATGAACAAATTGTTAATTTTAGCACTCTTTATATTTAAGTGCTAAAATTATTGCAAGGCCAGCGATCCGCGCCTTTGCCCCTTGACAATTATATCGGGCGCTGATATAATTATATCGAAGCACGATATAACGGAATCTTACATAGCGGGAGGTGGGCTTGTGGCGGAGGGGGCTGCTTTGACCGAGGCGTTTTACTATATCCTTCTTTCTTTATACCAGCCGCTGCACGGCTACGGCATCATGCAGAAGGCGGCGGAGTTTTCCGGCGGGCGGGTGCGGCTGGCGGCGGGCACGCTGTACGGCGCGCTGAACGCCCTTTTGGAAAAAGGCTGGATCGAGGCGCTGCCGGTACAAGCCGGCAGCCGCAAAAAGGAATACCGCATCACTGCCGCGGGCAAGGCGGCGGTGGAAACGGAACTTGCCCGGCTGGAGGAACTGGTGAGAAACGGCCGGGCCGTGACAAAGGAGGGTCAGGCATGAGCAAGGTGGTACACAAGGCGTTCCCTTTGTGGGACTGGGAGAAGGAGGCCGCGTGGCTCAACGAGATGAGCCGCCAGGGCTGGTAGCTGTGCCGGGTGGGCTGGTGCCGCTATGAGTTTGAGCAGGGCGAACCGGGCCGCTGGCAGTACCAGCTGGAAATGCTGCAAAAGAACGACCCGGACTATATCGCCTTTCTGGAGGACACCGGCATCCAGGTGGTGGGCAGGCTGTTCAGCTGGGTCTATCTGCGGCGTGAAAACGACGGCACCCCCTTTGAACTGTTCAGCGACACGGATTCCATCCTCCGCCACATGGACCGGGTGCTCACCGTGTGTTATGTGATTGGCGGCGTGAACCTGTTTTTGGGCGGCACCAACATGACCCAGGGCTTCTCCTTCGCCTGGGTCAACGTCGCTCTGGGCGCGCTCATCTGCCTGGGGGCGCTGCCCCTGGCGCTGCGGCGGCACAAGCTGGCACAAAGGCGGAAAATGCAGGAATAAACGCACAGCGGCCCCCGCGGGAAGTTCCCGTGGGGGCCGCTGTTTTCTGTGTTTTCCGTGCAGGGAGTGCCGCCATTTGTTTTGGGGCGCGTGCCGTGCACAGGGCCGGGCCTGCGCCGTTCGGCTTCTGCCGCGTTTACGCGCCCAGCTTTTCTTCCAGGTTCTTGCGGATGGCCTTGATGAACTCCTCGCTGGACACCGGCGTGGGGGTGATGCCCTCCGCCAGGCCGCACAGGTCCTTGGTCATCACGCCGCTCTCCAGGGTGTCGATGCAGGCGGCTTCCAGCTTCTTGGCGAAGTCCTCCAGCGCCGGGATGCCGTCCAGCTCGCCCCGCTTTGCCAGCGCGCCGGTCCAGGCGAAGATGGTGGCCATGGGGTTGGTGCTGGTCACCTCGCCCTTCAGGTAGCGGTAGTAGTGGCGGGTGACGGTGCCGTGGGCGGCCTCGTACTCGTAGCAGCCGTCGGGGCTCACCAGCACGCTGGTCATCATGGCAAGGCTGCCGAAGGCGGTGGAGACCATGTCGCTCATCACGTCGCCGTCGTAGTTCTTGCAGGCCCAGATGAAGCCGCCCTCGCTGCGGATGACCCGGGCCACCGCGTCGTCGATGAGGGTGTAGAAGTACTCGATGCCCGCGGCCTCGAACTTCTCCTTGTACTCCGCCTCGTAGATCTCGGCAAAGATGTCCTTAAAGGTGTGGTCGTATTTTTTGCTGATGGTGTCCTTGGTGGCGAACCACAGGTCCTGTTTGGTGGAGAGGGCGTAGTTGAAGCAGCTGCGGGCGAAGCTGGCGATGCTGGTGTCCTTGTTGTACTGGCCCTGGAGCACGCCCGGGCACTCGAAGTCATACACCGTCTGGCGCATCTCGGTGCCGTCCTCGCCGGTGAACACCAGTTCCGCCTTGCCGGGGCCGGGGATGCGGAACTCGGTGCCCTTGTACACGTCGCCGTAGGCGTGGCGGGCGATGGTGATGGGCTTTTTCCAGTTCTTCACCACCGGCTTGATGCAGTTGATGAGGATGGGCGCGCGGAACACCGTTCCGTCCAGCACGGCGCGGATGGTGCCGTTGGGGCTCTTCCACATCTCGTGCAGGTCATACTCGGTCATGCGCTGGGCGTTGGGGGTGATGGTGGCGCACTTCACCGACACGCCGTACTTCTTGTTGGCCAGCGCCGCGTCCATGGTGACCTGGTCGCCGGTGGCGTCCCGGTTGGGCAGCCCCAGGTCGTAGTATTCGCTCTTGAGGTCCACAAAGGGCAGGATGAGTTCGTCCTTGATCATCTGCCACAAAATGCGGGTCATCTCGTCGCCGTCCATCTCCACAAGGGGGGTGGTCATCTTGATTTTTTCCATGGGTGCCTCTCTCCTCTCGTTTTTGCGGTCACTTCGTCATTTCAGCCAGAACTTCGGCCATCACGGCCACGCCCCGGTCGATCTGCTCCTTGGTGGGGGTGGAGAAATTCAGCCGCACAAAGGGCTGGTCCACCGCGCTGTCGGTGTAGAAGGCGCTGCCCGGCACCACCGCCAGCTTCTTTTCCAGGCACCGCCGGGCAAATTCCCCCGCGGGCACCTCGTCGGGCAGCTTGGCCCAGATGAACATGCCGCCCTCCGGCCGCACATAGCTCACCGCGCCGGAGAGCTTTTCATCCAGCTGCGCCATCATGTGGTTCGCCTTCTCCCGGTAGATGGCCTGCAGCCGGGCGATGTGGGCGTTCATGTCGGTCTCGCGGAGCATCCGCTCGCACACCCGCTGGGCCCAGACGTTGGTGTGCACGTCGCTGCCCTGCTTGGCGGTGACCATCTTGGTGATGAACTCCGGCTGGCCAGCGCAATAGGCAAGGCGCATGCCGGGGCAGAGGATCTTGCTGAACGACCCGGCGTAGACCACCGCGCCCGTCTCGTCAAAGTGTTTGATGGGGGGCACGTCCTCGCCGCTGATGCGCAGCGCGCCGTAGGGGTCGTCCTCCAGCACCGGCACGCCGTACTTCACCGCCAGCTCATAGATGGCCTTGCGCTTTGCGGCGCTGGTGGTGTAGCCGGTGGGGTTCTGGAAGTTGGGGATGCAGTAGAAGAATTTGGGCTTCGGCTCGGCGGCAAAGGCCGCTTCCAGGGCCTCCAGGTCCACGCCGTCCGGCTGCAGGGGCACGCCCCGAAGGACCGCGCCGAAGCTGCGCATGGATTTGTAAGCCCCCAAAAAGGCCGGCTCCTCCACCGCCACCACGTCGCCCTCGTTGCACAGCAGCTTTGCCATGAACTCGATGACCTGCTGGCTGCCGCTGGTGATGATGACTTCATCGCTCTTTTTCACCACCGGCCATTTGCGGTTGGCAAAGTCGCGGCAGGCCTGGCGAAGAGGGCCGTAGCCCTCGGTGACGGAGTACTGCAGCATGCCCACCGGGTCGGTCTCCAGCAGCTTGTCGCTGAAGGCGCGGATGTCCGCCACGGGGAAGCTGTCCGCCGCGGGGTTGCCGCCGGCAAAGCTGATGAGGCTGGGGTCGCTCATCTGTTTGAGCAGCTCGCGGATGATGCTGGGGCGCATGCCCAGCACCTTGTCGGAATAACGGAACTCCATGCTTTTTCCTCCTTACTGCACCGTCTCGCCCGTGCGGGGCACGGCGGCAAAACTTGTTTCCACGGTGATGACGCAGCGGTAACTCGGGTCCTTTTCTCTCACCAGCCGGGCGATGGCGTCCTTGAGGCGGGCGCTGCCCATGGCAAAGTCCGGCGGGGTGACGCAGTCGAAGATGACGTTGGTGTGGTTCACGCCCGGCACCATGCGCAGATCGTGGATGGACAGGGAGGGGTCGATGGTCTTGACCGCCCCGGCCAGCCAGCGGCGCATGTCCCCCACCTGGGCGTCGGAGGTGACGATGGGGTCGAAGTGGATGACCACCGGCAGGCGGTCGTTTTTCAAAAAGTCCCGCTCGATGTCGTCGATGAGCTCATGGCTGGCCATCACGTCGTCCTCGGCGGCCAGCTCCACATGGACGCTGGCGAACTGCCGGCCGGGGCCGTAGTCGTGGACCATCAGGTCGTGGGTGCCCAGCACGCCGGGGTAACTCATGATCTTGTCGTGGATGTGCTGCACCAGCTCCGGGTCGGGAGCAAGGCCCAGCAGGGGGTCGATGGTGTCTTTGATGAGGCCCACGCCGCTGTAAAGGATGAACAGGGCCACCGCCGCGCCCATCCAGCCGTCCAATTCCACATTCGCAAAGTGGCTGATGAGGCTGGCGACGAGCACCGCGCTGGTGGTGAGCACGTCGTTGCGGCTGTCCGCCGCGGTGGCGATGAGGGAGCCGGAATTGATGCGCTTGCCCAGCGTGCGGTTGAACAGCGCCATCCACAGCTTGACGGCGATGGACGCCGCCAGCACCGCCATGGCCACCCAGCTGAAGGTTACGGCGGCGGGATGAAGGATTTTGTCCACGCTGCTTTTCAGCAGTTCCACGCCGATGACCAGCACCATCACCGCCACCGCCAGCCCGGCAAGATACTCAAAGCGGGCGTGGCCGTAGGGGTGTTCGTCGTCGGCGGGGCGGGCCCCCAGCTTGAAGCCGATGAGGCTCACCACGCTGGAGGACGCGTCGGACAGGTTGTTCACCGCGTCGGCGGCGATGGAGATGCTGCCCGAGAGGGTGCCGGCCAGAAATTTGCCGGCGCAGAGCAGCAGGTTGCAGAAGATGCCCACCCAGCTCGCCAGATTGCCGTAGGCGGTGCGCACGGCGGGGTCGGTGGTGTCGCGGCTGTTCTTCACAAACAGCCGCACGAGCGTTTCAGTCACAAAAAAGCACCTCGGATGTTGTGGGATGGGGCCTTTTGCCCCGTCAGGATCTGCGCCTCAGCGGGTGGGCGCCGGTCTCGTCGATGACGTCGATGTTGTCCAGCTGGGCGCGCAGGCTGCGCTTCATGCTTTCAATGTATTCCTGGCGCAGGGCCATCTGTTCAGCGCGTTCCGCGTCGGTGAGGCCTTCGGCGGTGCGGCTTTTGCGGGCCAGTTCGCTGATGCGGTCAAGTTTTTGCTGTTCCATGGGTCGTTCCCCTTTCGGCCGCGGGCGCGGCGCGCTTTTCGCTTATTATAGCAGAAACAAGGCCAAAACGCAAAAACAGTCTGCTCCGAGGAGTGAAGGAGCAGACTGCCTTTGCACAAATTGAAGAGGAATCTCATGAAAAAGCGGATATCTATATGAACCTTCTCACGAAGGGGAAGGCGGGTCGGTTGTCTGGGCCGTCCACAGGCGGGGCTTGCGGGCCCGCCCGTCGCATGGGCGGCGGCCAGTATACACGGCTTTTTCGCCGTGGCCGGTTTTCACTTTGGGGAATCTTTTGTTCCCCCCGGGCTGTGATTATAGAATACCCCCACTTTGTGGAAAAACCGTGATAAGCTTATAAACAAATTGCAAAATCGTTACAAACAGTCTGTGACCGGGCGCTCTTTTTTCCCCCTTGCCCGCCGTGGTATAATGGCTTTGAAAAAATGAAAGGGGGCTTTTTCATGGCGAACCCGCCGAACTACGCCCGCGAGATGGAGGCCGTGCTGGCCCGGCTGGCCCCGCAGGGGGGCCAAAAGCCCCGGCTTTTGCTCCACGCCTGCTGCGGGCCCTGCTCCAGCGCGGTGCTGGAACAGCTGCTGGCCCACTTTGAGGTGACCATCCTTTATTACAATCCCAACATCTGGCCCGCAGCCGAGTACCGCCGCCGGGGGGATGAACTGGAGCGCTTCGCCGCCGCCTTTGCCCCCGCGGTGCAGGTGGTGGAGGGCGAGTACGACACCGGCCGCTATTACGAGGCCGTGGCGGGCCTGGAGGCCGAGCCGGAGCGGGGCGGGCGGTGCACCGTGTGCTATCGGATGCGGATGGAAGAAGCCGCCCGCTACGCCGCCGCCCACGGCTTCGACTGGTTCTGCACCACCCTGTCCATCAGCCCCCACAAGGACGCGGCGCGCATCAACGCCATCGGGCAGGAGCTGGAAAAGCAGTACGGCGTGCGCCATCTGCCCAACGACTTCAAGAAAAAGAACGGTTACAAGCGCAGTCTGGAGCTCTCGGCCGAATACGGCCTTTACCGCCAGGACTACTGCGGCTGTGAGTTCAGCGCCCGGCGCGCTGCAAAGGAGGAAGCCCCCGATGGACCGGCTGGAACAGTTTGAGAAGATGCTGGCGGACCTGCAGGCCCAGTACGCCAACACGGCGGCCCGCATGGAGAAGCTGAAAGCGCAGGACAAGACCCGCACCGCCACCTACCGCCAACTGATGGGCCAGAAGCTGACCCTGGGCCAGATGCTGGAGACCTACCGGGTCTACGGCCTGCTGAACTGAACGCGCAAAAAAAGATGCCTTCCCCGCCGGGGAAGGCATCTTTTTTCTGTGACGTTATTTGCGCCGGCCTGCGCCGCCGCCGGAACGGGAGCCGCCGGGACGGGAAGAGCCGCCGCTGCGCCGGCCCGCGCCGGAACCGCGGCCGCTGCCGCCGCCAAAGCCGCCGAAGCTCTTGGGGCGGGAGGACGAGGACGGCCGGGAAGAACCGCCGCCAAAGCCTCCGAAGCCGCCGGGGCCGGGGCCGCCGCCACAGGGCGGGCGGGGCGGACGGGGCGGGGGCGGCGGGCGGCGGGACCAGCCGCCGTAGAAGTGCCGCCGGGGCGGGATGGGCGGGTAGCTGTAGCCGAACCAGCGGGTACGCACATAGCGCACCGGGTGCAGGATGCTGCCCAGCACCACCAACGCGATAAGCACCAAAAGCACGATCACCATCGTGAGGAAGCCGCCGATGCGCGCCAGGAAGGAGGGCCGCTCCGGCGCGGGAGCCACGGAGCCGCCGGTGCTCTGGTCGGGCTGCACGCCGTAGATGTCGCACAGTTCGTCGTACATGGCATTGGCGAAGGCGGTGACGCCCGCGTCATAATCGCCCTTGGCAAAGCCCTCCTCCAGGTTGTTCCAGAGCAGGTCGTCGATCTTCTGGGGCGGCAGGTCCTTTTCCAGGCCGGTGCCCACGGTGCAGTAGTAGTCCTCGGCGCCGATCACCAGCAGAAGAAGAACACCGTTGTTTTTGTCCTTGTCGCCCACGCCCCAGCTGTTCAGCGCCTCAACGGCGTAGTCAGCGGTGGAGGAGGCGCCGGTGAAATCCACCGTGAGCACCGCCATCTGGGCCCCGCAGGCTTCGTCCAGGGCGATGGTCAAATCGTTCACCGCCTGTTCGGTGCGCTCGCTGAGTACGTTCGCCTCGTCCAGCACACAACTGCCCTCGGGGGCGGCGGGCACCGCCGCAAAGACGCTGCCGGTGAGCAGAGCCGCCGCCAGCGCCAGGCCGGCGAGGGTGCGTCTTACCTGTTTCATCGGTAATATTCCGCCTCCTCGATGCCCCAGAGCGCCCCGATCAGCTTTGCGGGCTGGCCGGCCAGGGTGTCGTTAAACTCCTGCGCCCGGGAATTATAGTCGTTGTTTCGGATGGTATTTCCCCTGCTGTTGAACTCGGCAAGCTCCCCGGCCAGCAGGTCATACTGGTTCGTGTCCGCCAGGGCCGCGGCCTCGTCGTAGAGGGCGTTCACCGCGCTGTCCAGCGCGGCGTCGGCGGCGGCCTTGGCGGCGGGGCCTTCGGCGGCGTTCACCGCGTCCACGGCGCTGCGCACCGCCTCGACGGACCCGGCGCTGACCCCGCTGACCTTTTCGGCCACCGTGACCAGGTTTGCCGCCGAGTTGAGGCGGGCGTCCAGGTCGGCGGCGATGGAATACATCCCGTCGGAAAAGGCGGCGGCGGTGCTGTTTGCGCAGGCGGCCAGCTTTGCCCCGCCGATGCCGAAGACCGAGCCGGCGGCCAGAAGGCAGGCGGCGGCTGCCGCCACCGCCCGGTTCTTCATGGGCGCGGGCAGGATCTGTTCCAGTTTACACGGACCTTTCATCAGTTATGCAGCTCCATCAGTTTCTGTTTCAGTTCGCCCTCGATGCGGCCCAGCTCCACCTCGGCGGCGGCGCGCTTGGCGCGGCCCTCCGACTGGATCTTGTTCAGTTCGTCCAGGGTCTCGATGAGGCTCTTGTTGGTGGCCTGCAGGGTCTCGATGTCCACGATGCCCCGCTCGGACTCCTTGGCCGCGTCGATGGTGCCCTGCTTGAGGGCGGCGGCGTTCTTTTTCAGCAGCTCGTTGGTCATGTCGCTCACCGCCCGCTGGGCCTCGATGGCCTGCTGGCTGTGGGCAAGGCCCAGGGCCAGCACCATCTGGCTCTTCCACAGGGGGATGGTGTTCACGATGCTGGTCTGGATCTTTTCCGCCATCATGGTGTCGTTGTTCTGGATGAGGCGGATCTGGGGGCCCATCTGGATGGACACGTTGCGGGTGAGCTCCAGGTCATAGAGCTTTTTCTCAAAGCGGTCGCACATGTCGGCAAGGTCGCGGGCGGCCTGGGCGTCCTCGGGCAGGCCGCTGGCCCTGGCCTTGTCCATGGCGGCCTGCAGCTCGCCCTCCCGCACCTGCCTGAGCTTCTTCTTGCCCGCCAGGATGTACATGGTGAGCTCCTTGAAGTAGAGCATGTTCATCTGGTACATCTTGTCCAGCATGGCCACGTCCTTGAGCAGCTGGACCTGATGGCCCTCCAGCACGGCCTCAATTTTCTCCACGTTGGCCTCGGTCTTGGCGTACTTGGCCTTCATGGCCTCGATGCCGCTGCCGGCCTTCTTGAAGAAGCCGAAGATGCCTTTGCTCTCCTCCTGGGCGTCGAAGCCCTTCAGCTCGGTGACCAGGCTGGCGATCATCTCGCCGGTCTCGCCCAGGTCCTTGGTGCGCACCTTGTCCAGAGCGGTCTCGCTGAAATCGCCGATCTTCTTCTGGGTGGCCGCGCCGTACTGCAGCACCATCTGGCTGTTGGTCACGTCGATCTTTTCGGCAAAATCGTCCACCATCTTCTGCTCTTCGGGGGAAAGGCGGGTCTCTTCGATCATCACCGGCTCGACCTTTTTCTCCTCCTCGGCGGCAGCCGCGGCAGCGGCCTCGTCGGCGGCGGGGTCAAGGGTGAGGGTGGGCACGGCGTCCAGGGTCAGCTCGGGGCTCATATTGTTTTCGTCCATGGTCGTTCGTTCCTTTCACTTTTGAAAATTATTCCACAAGGCCCTGCCCTTTCAGCATGCCTTTGAGTACTTCCAGGTCGGCGTCCAGGTCCAGCGCCGCGGCGGAATAGAGGCTGTCCAGCTGGTTTTCGAAGGCGGTGGCGATGACCGCCGCGTTCGCCTCCACCTGCCGGCGCACCTCCTCGGCGTTCTCGCCGGAAACGCCTGTCTCCTCCATCTCCGCGTAGAGGGTGAGGATCTTCACCGCGTCCGGCAGATAGTGGTTGGCAAAGCGCCGCACCTGGGAGGCCTTGTCCGGGTCCTTTTCCAGCTGGGCGAGGATGCCGGCGCAGGCGGCGGCCATGCGGCGAATGGCGGCGCTGAGGGCGTCGTCGGGGATGCGCTCGTCCAGTTCCAGCAGGCGTTTACGGTCCGCGTCGATGCGGCCGAGCATCTCGTCCGCGTCCTCCCGGCCGGTGAGCCAGGGCACCTCTTTTTTCACGATGACCGGTGGGCAGAGCCTGAAGGCCGCGGCCAGCGCAGCCACCGAAACGACGGCGGTGAGGCCCAGCGCCCACAGCTCATAGATGGGCAGCGCCAGCGCCCCCACCACCCACACCGCCCCGGCGATGTACCAGGGGG
Source organism: Candidatus Allofournierella excrementavium (assembly GCF_048526665.1). Classification (NCBI taxonomy): domain Bacteria; kingdom Bacillati; phylum Bacillota; class Clostridia; order Eubacteriales; family Oscillospiraceae; genus Allofournierella; species Candidatus Allofournierella excrementavium. The sequence continues at coordinate 185,482 of NZ_DBGFPE010000005.1, read as the reverse complement.
CGGCGGGCTTCTTTTTTATCTCTATGATCTTGCTCATGCTTTGCTTCTCCTGTGCGGACGGGTGCGCCCGCGGTTTGTGATTATTTTACCATAGTGAAGCAGCTAAATCAATGCGGACACGAAAGCCAGGGTCCCAGCGCCGCGCCCCAGGCGGCGGCCAGCTTTTCCATGCCGAAGGCGGCGTTGGCGGGGCTGGTGCTGGGCAGGCGCACGGCGACGATGCCGCTCACCGGACGCAGCATCTTTTCGTAAAGGCGGAAGGCCGCTGCCCCGTTGCAGAACACCGCCTCCACAGGCGCTTTTTTCAAAAGGGCGGCCAGGTCCACCGGCACCGGGTCCTTGATGGATGCGTCCGACGCGCCGGTGACGGTGCAACTTTCCAGCACGTCCCAGAGGGCGAGGCCGTTTTGCAGGATCAGCGCCCGCTTTTGCTCCACCGTTTGGGGCGTTTCGGCACCGCACAGCCGCGCCAGCAGCGGCCAGAACCGGTTGCGGGGATGGCCGTAGTAAAAGCCCTGGCGCCAGCTCTCGGGGCTGGGCCAGCTGCCCAGGATGAGCGCCCGGCTGGCCGGGCCGAACACCGGCTCAAAGCTCATGGGGGAAGAACTCCTTTTGCAGCGCGGCGGCCACGCCCGCCTCAGTGACCGGCGGCGCGATGGCGCTGGCGGCAGCTTTGGCCGCCTCGGTGCCGTTGGCCATGCAGTAAGAGCGGCCCACCAGCTGCATCAGGGGGATGTCGTTCTCGTTGTCGCCCATGCTCAAAAGTTCTTCGGCTTTCCAGCCGGTGAGCTCCATCAGCTTTTTCACCCCCACCGCTTTGTTGACGCCGGCGCGGTTGATGTCGTAATAACCGGGATGGTAGGGCACGAACTGCAGCCCCAGATGGCCGTAGCGGGCCCCGAAGCCCTCCACCGCCTCGGGCGGCAGGATGCCGAAGGCCCCGAAGGGCATGTCCTGCAGGTGGCGCTCCTGGTCCTCGCCGTCCAGCACGAACTCGCTGTGGCCGGTGACCGCCTTGTAGAATTCCCGCATCTTCTCAAACTCCACGTAGACGTAGTAGCTGTCGGAAAAGGCGAAGGCCAGCGGATAGTCAAAGTCCTCGAAGTAGTCCACCAGGGCGTACATCTCCTCGGGGGTGAAGTCGCCGCTGGCCAGCAGGCGGCCCGCGTCGTCCAGCACCTGGGCGCCGTTGGCGCAGACGGCGTAGTCCGGCTTGATGCCGCCCAGGATGGAGGTGTTCATGGCGTAATAGGTGCGGCCGGTGGCGATGACCACCTTCACGCCGAGGGCCTGCACACGGCGCACCATCTCGGCCACCGCCGGGCGGGCCGAGGGTTCGCCGTGGGCCACCAGCGTGCCGTCCACATCCAGAATGATCGCTTTGTAAGGCATGGAAAATATGTCTCCTTTTTGGGGTGGGGCCGCCGGCTTGCAGGGCGGCCCTTATTCCTATTATAGACAGTTTGCCCCGCCGGCACAAGGCCGAACCTGACCGCCGCCGGCTTTTGTTGCTTTGCCGCGATATTGGTAGTATAATGAAGCCCGGTGACATATCATCGAGCGGAGGCGAAGGAATGAAAGGCGAATACACGTCCGGCCTGCGGGACGGACTGGCCATTGGCGTGGGATATTTTTCGGTGAGCTTTACGTTCGGCATCCTGGCGGTGAACGGCGGGCTGTCGCCGCTGGTAGCGGGGCTCATCAGCCTGACCAACATGACCAGCGCCGGGCAGTTTGCCGGGCTGACGGTCATTCTGGCCCACGGCTCGCTGGTGGAGCTGGCCCTGACCCAGCTGGTCATCAACCTGCGCTATGCTCTGATGAGCCTTTCGCTGAGCCAGCGCCTGGGCCCGGAATTCACCACCCGGCGGCGGATGCTGGTGGCCTTTGCCAACACCGACGAGATCTTCGCGGTGGCCATGGGCCGCACCGCTCCCCTGACCCCCGCCTACATGTACGGTCTGGCCGCTCTGCCCATCCTGGGCTGGACGGGGGGCACTGTGGTGGGCGCGGTGGCGGGCGCAGTGCTCTCCCCCGCCGTGCGCAGCGCGCTGGGGGTCGCCCTTTACAGCATGTTCATCGCCATCGTGGTGCCGCCCATGCGCCATTCAAAGCCGGTGCAGGCGGTGGTGGCCGCGGCGGTCATCGTGAGCTGCGTTTTTGCCTGGACGCCCCTCTCCCAGGCGGTGGGCAGCGGCTTTGCCATCGTCATCAGCACGCTGGTTGCGGCCGCGCTGGGGGCCTGGCTGTTCCCCATGGACGTTTCGCCCGAGGCCGATGAGGAAAAGGAGGCGGCACGATGAGCCTGTTCTGGTATCTTCTGGTGATGGCGGGCGTGACCTACCTCATCCGCATGCTGCCTTTGACCCTGTTGCAGAAAAAGATACGCAACCGGCGGCTGCAGTCCTTTTTATATTATGTGCCCTACGCCTGCCTTTCGGCCATGACCTTCCCGGCCATCCTCTCGGCCACCGAGAGCCCGGTGAGCGCCGCGGCCGCGCTGGTGGTGGCGCTGGGGGTGGCCCTGGCCGGCAAGGGGCTGGTGACGGTGGCGGCCTGCGCCTGCGCCACCGTGTTCCTGGTGGAGCGGCTGCTGCCCCTTCTGCCCTTCTGAATTTAAAACGAAAAAGCCGGGCCGCGCGATTGTCTCGCGCGGCCCGGTCTTTTTGTGTTTTTTTTACAGCAGCTTTGCCCATTCCTCGGGCTTGAAGCCGGGGCAGACGCCCTTGTCGGTGATGAGCACCGGGCGCTTGACCAGCATGCCGTCGGTGGCCAAGAGGGCGCAGACCTCGCTGTCGGTCATGGCGGGCAGCTTGTCCTTGAGGCCCATGGACTTGTAAAGCAGGCCGCTGGTGTTCACGAACCGCTTGACCGGCAGCCCGCTTTGGGCCAGCCAGCCCTCCAGCTCGGCGGCGGTGGGGTTCTGCTCCTTGATGGGGCGGACGGTGTACGCCGCACCCTGCTCGTCCAGCCATTTTCGCGCCTTCTGGCAGGTGGAGCATTTATCGTAGCACAGGAAGGTGGTCATGCTCTGCTCCTCACAGCTCTTTGCCGCCGATGAAGATGTGCTCGGGATGCAGGTCGGCGCCCAGCACCAGCACGTCCGCCCGCTTGCCCACGGCGATGCTGCCCACCTCGTCGTAGAGGCCGGCGGCCTTGGCCGGGTTGATGGTGGCGGCCTTGAGGGCGCTCTCCAGCGGCACGCCGAACTTCACGGCGCGGCGGAAGCCCTCGGCCTGGCAGGTGGCGCTGCCGGCGATGGTGCCGTCGGCCAGGGTGGCCAGGCCGTCGGTCATGAACACCTTCTGGCCGCCCAGGCTGTATTCGCCGTTGGGCATGCCGCAGGCCTGCATGGCGTCGCTGATGATGCACACCCGGTCCGGCCCGAACATGTTGAACACCGCGCGCACCACCGAGGGATTCAGGTGGATGCCGTCGCAGATCATCTCGATGTGCTCGGCAAAGTCGCTGGCGGCGCCCACCACGCCGGGAGCCCGATGGGTGAAGGCGGGCATGGCGTTGAACAGATGGGTGGTGTGGGTGAAGCCGTTGGCGAAGGCCGCGGTGGCCTCCTCATAGGTGGCGCAGGTGTGGGCGATGGACACAGTGCACAGCTTGCTGGCCTTCTGGGCGAACTCCAGCGCGCCGGGCAGTTCGGGGGCCACGTCCACCAGACGGATGTTGTGGCCGCTGCGCTCCCACAGGCGCTGGAACATCTCCCAGTCGGGGTCGATGATGTACTCCTCGGCCTGGGCGCCCTTCTTGGCCTTGTTGAAGAAGGGGCCTTCCATGTTCACGCCCCGCAGAACCGCGCCGTAGCCCTCCTGGCCGAAGATGGGCCGGGCGGTATCAAAGATGCGGTCCAAGATCTCCTCGCTGAAGGCCATGGTGGTGCCCAAAAAGCTGGTCACGCCCTGGCTGCCCAGATACTTCTGCATGGCGCGCACGTATTTGTCGCTGCCGTCCATGCCGTCGCAGAAGTCGGAACCGGCCGCGCCGTGGATGTGGATGTCCACAAAGCCGGGGGTAACGTATTTGCCGGCGGCGTCCAGCTCCTCGTCGCCGTGCAGGGTGCCCGCGGGGGCCACCTTCACGATGCGGTCGCCCGCCAGCTCCACATCGGCGGGGATGAACCGGCCGTTGGAATTAAAGACCTGTCCGTTTTTGATGATCATGGGAAGTTCTCCTTTCCGCGTTCAAGGGCGCGCATCCGCCCAAAATCCTTGTTCTTGACTTGATTATACAGCGCCCGGACGCGGCGCACAATTCGCTAAAACGCAAAAAGCTGATCGTGCAAATTTTGTGCAGTTTTACGTCCAAAACCTCTTATTTCCTGGTAGAGGTACTGCTCATCGAAGTGCGTGCAAATATTCCGGTGTCAGTTCCAGGAAGCCGTGCCCATTACGGGCGACCCCTGCCCATTCCAGCACAGCAGCAAGAACAAAAACAGGGTCGTAGACCGAATCACCGTTTTCTTTGCCCGCATATCGTTTCCCGATTGCACCCACAAGTGTATCTTCTGTGCATCCTCCAAAACCAAGGCGATAGTTTCGCCCATTACCTTTCAGTGCTCTCCCGCCTTTTTCGATCATCAGGTCCACCATTACGTCGAACACCTGGAACTTGTAAGGAGGTTCGATCGGAAGTTCTTTGCAGTAAAAGGACACCCCATCTTGTACAGCCTTGATAACGTATGTTTTTCCGCGTTTTGATCGAACTGTTGCCTGTCCCCCATTTTCGTAAAGCTTATTTCGGATGATGTCCGATGCTTTTGTACTGGTGCCATCCATGTACTTTCGCATATCCATCGTGACCTCCGTCTTTATTTCCTGTTCTTCTTTTAAACCCAACGCAGTCAACAATTCATCCAGGCGCTTCTTTGCCGTTGGGTAAGATATTCTCAGTCGTTCCTGAACTTCTTTCATGTTCCCTCTGCTCAGTAGGAACGTTTGCAAAAACAAGGCGTTCTCATCAGTCAACTGCTCATACGCCGAAAGTTGTCTGTCCACCGGAAACTCAACCTGGCATCCCGGGCAGGCCAGCTTTTTAATTCTAAGTCTTTCTCCGCAAACCGGGCAAAAACGAATGTTCGAGGAATTCATCTCCTCACCTCCTTGAGCAAAGTGTATCATTGTTTTATCATTCTTTCAATAATTAGATTTAATGATTTTAATTTCTATTTTTGTATATTTTTGAATATATTAAAATCAAAAGAGCCGACACTCGTCGGCTCTTTTGAACACAGCTGATTCAAATTTGTTTTTCAAAAGCCCAGCAGCATCAGCAGCATGCCGCAGCCCGCGCCCACCGCCCAGAGCAGGCCGGTGATGAACAGGTTCTGCTTGAGGCTGGGGTTTGCCCGGAACAGCACCAGCAGGCCCACGCCCGCGTTGGCGCAAAGGCCCGCCGTCACCGACGAAAAGCCGATGGCCCCGGAGAGATACAGCTGGGTGAGCAGCACGCTGGAGGCGCAGTTGGGCACAAGGCCCAGCAGCGCCGCGAAGAGGGGCTGGGCCAGACCCAGCCCGGTGAGGAAGCCGGTGAAGTTCTCCTCGCCCACGCCCTCGATCACAAGACCGATGACCACGCTCAGGGCCAGCACCCACAGGAAGATGTTCACGGTGTGCACCGCCGCCGCCCACACAAGGCTCTGCTTTTCCTCGTGGTGCTCGTGGCAGTCCACCTCGTCGGCGTGGCCGGTGTAGCCGCCCCGCATGGAGGCGGGCAGCCGCCGACGGAGCGCAAGGTCCAGCGCCGCGCCCACCGCGGCGCCCAGCACCACCTTGAAGGCCAGCAGCACCGCCAGGTCGCCCCAGCGCTCGGGCACCGCCATCAGCAGCGGCACCGCCTCGTCGCTGGTGGCGATGAACACCGCCATCAGCGCGCCCAGGCTGATGACCCGGCTGCCGTAGAAGTTGGCGGCCATGGCAGAAAAGCCGCACTGAGGCGCACAGCCCAGCAGCGCGCCCACCGCAAAGCCCCAGCGCCCGCCGCCGGCCAGCGCCCGCTCGATGCGCTCGCCCTGGCGGCGCTCGATGAACTCGATGAGCAGATAGGCGGCGAAGAGGAAGGGAAGCATTTTCGCGCTGTCCTCCAGCGCGTGGAGCAGAACATGTTGGATCAAGAGGGGTCTCCGTTTCTTTTCATGGGGCAGCGCCCCGGTTTTTTTCGAACATGCAACAGTATACCCTGCGCCCCGCCGCCGCCGCAAGGCCCCCCACCCCCATTTTGGGGCGCTTTTTTGAAGAAAAGGGGCACTTTTTTGCCGCCGCGCCCCGCAAAAGGGCAAAAAGCGGCCCCCGTCGGAAAACGGGGGCCGCCGTGGCTCGGGTTCGTCGGGCTGCTCAGTGGTTCTCGGCGCGCAGCACGAAGTAGGCCTGGGGATGGTCGCACACAGGGCACTTCTCGGGGGCATGGGTGCCGATGTGGATGTGGCCGCAGTTGGTGCAGATCCACACCTGCTCGGTCTCGCGGGCGAACAGACGGCCCTCTTCCAGCAGCTTCTTCACCTCGCGGTAGCGCTGCTCATGCTCCTTCTCGATGGCGCCCACCATGCGGAACAGCTGGGCGATGCGCTCAAAGCCCTCTTCCTCGGCGGTGGCGGCAAAACCGGCGTACATGTCGGTCCACTCGTAGTTCTCGCCGGCGGCGGCGTCCGCCAGATTGGTCAGGGTGTCGGGCATGCCGTCGTGCAGCAGCTTGAACCAGATCTTGGCGTGCTCCTTCTCGTTGCCCGCGGTCTCGGCGAACACGGCGGCCAGCTCGTTGTAGCCTTCCTTCTTGGCCTTGGAGGAATAGTAGCCGTACTTGGTGTAAGCTTGGCTCTCGCCGGCAAAGGCGGTCATCAGATTGGCTTCAGTCTTGGAACCTTTCAGTTGCATGGTCATTACCTCCGATTTTGTTCAGTGAATTTGTCGCAGTTTGTAGGAATCATTCTTGTTTGTGTTTCTATCTTACACCCGCCCGGAACAAAAGTCAAGAGGCAGGCGCAAACTCCGGATAGGCCAGGGCGGCGGCGTCCGCGATGGCGAACACCAGCCGGGGCGAGAGGGTCTCGGTGAGGCGGATGTCCACATAGACCACCGCGCCGTTTTGCACCGCCCGCAGGTCGCCCAGGGCGGCGGAGAGGTCCTCGGGGGAGACGGTGTCGGCCACCAGCAGCACGTCCGGGTCGGCGGCGCGGATCTGGTCCAGGTCGTTCCCGGCGTCCTCATCGGTGAGGCACTCGGCCCCTGCCAGCCAGTCGGCGGCGTCGGGCAGCGGATGGCGGAACACCTGCCCCAGCAGCGTCCACTCGGCGGTGTCCGCCGTGGCGGCAAGGCCGGACAGGTCCGGCAGCAGCAGAGCAGAGGCCTTTTCAGGCAGGGCGGCGTCGTAGGCGGCGAGGGTGCTCTCCAGCCGGTCGATCACGCCATAGCCCAAAGCGCGGCCGGTCTCGTTGCCCCCCAGCAGCGCCCCCAGCTGGCCGTAGAATTCCCGCAGGGCGGCAAGGTCCGCCGGGGTGTCCATCTGGATGACCTCCACCCCCGCTTCCTCCAGCTCGGTCTGCACCGGGCCGGCGAGGGGGGTCTGGCAGAGGACGTAGTCCGGCGCGAGGGCGATGATGTCCTCGGTGCGGGGCAGCAGCGGCGTGCCCACGGTGGCAAGGCCGGTGGAGCGGGCATCGCAGTATTCGGTGACGGCGCAGAGGGCCTCATGCCCCGGCAGGCTCAGCAGCGCCTCGGTGATCATGGGCGAGAGGCTCACCACTTTTTCCGGTTTTTCGCTCACCATCCGGTCGCCCACCATGGCGGGCCAGTCCTGCCCCTCCTTCACAGTAGCGGAAGAGGACGAGCCGCCGGGCAGCGTCAGCCCTTCCAGCCGGGCAGGCACATCCAGCGCCCAGCCGGCAAGGCACACCACCAGCAGCGCCAGCAAACTGCCCAGCACGATGAGGGGCGTGCGGGAGCCGCGCCGCCGACGGGACCAGGAGGCGGCCGATTTTGGGGCGGCAGCCGGGGCCGGGCGGGGGGCCGCTTTCGGGGCCGCGCCGCCCGTCTTTTCACCGGTGGATGCCGCCGGGGCAGCTTTCGGAGCCGTGCCGCCCGTCTTTTCGCCGGCGGGAGCCGGGGCCGGGGCCGCGGCGTTCCGCCGCAGCTTCACGGGCCGGGACGGGGCTTCCTGCCGCTTGGGGACTTCCTGCTGCGCGGGGGCCTCCTGCCGGGGCGCGGCAGAGGCGGCGGGTGCGGCGGGCTTTTTGCCCCGCTTTTCCGCCTTTGCGCCCCCGGCGCGGAAGACGGTCTTGCCGCCCTGCTGGCGCAGTTCGCCCCCGGAGGGCGCGTCACCTGCCCGGAACACATGTTTTTCTGGCGGCATGGCGCTCGCCCCCTTTGCTCAGGATATGCGGCGGCCCTTCAACAGGTCACTCGCGGGAGATCTTTTTGAACAGCCGCACCGCCTTCGTCACCTGGCTCTGGGGGATGCGCCGTCGGAAGGCGGCCATGCTGCGGGCGGAGAAGGGCGCTTCGGTGGTAAAGGCGGGCAGGCCGATGAAGTATTGCAGATAGGGGTCCTCCCGGATGAGTTCCACCGTCTGCCGGTCGGAGAGGCCCAGCGCCGCCCGGATGACCAGACTGCCGAAGGCCATGCGCAAGGGCAGGGCCACCGCGCCGCCCTTGCCGAAATGGACGGCATACTGCTTTTCCAGCTTCAGCCAGTCGATCTTTTTGGCAAGGCGCACCCAGCGGTTGTCCTCATCCAGCGCGCCCCCGAAGGGCTGCACGAAGTCATACACCGTCAACTGCATCTGGGCCATCTCGTACACGGCACACCGCCCCTTTCGGCGCTTTTTTCTATTGTACCACAATCCGGCGGCAAAACAAAGGGCGGGTGAATCGCAGGCGGAGCCGCCGCCCATACTTTTGGTGCGGAGCCGCCCGGCTCCGCCAAAAAAAGCAAGGAGAGATGGACCATGCATGTTTTCATTGAACCCGGCTGCATCGGCTGCGGCCTGTGCGCCTCCACCTGCCCGGCGGTTTTCGAGATGGACGCCGACGGCCTGGCAAAGGTGGCTGTTCAGCCTGTGCCCGCAGTGGAGCAGGCCGCCCGCGACGCCGCCGAAAACTGCCCGGCGCAGGTCATTCACACCGAATGACCCAGGCGGGCACAGAAAAAGCCGGTATGACCCGAAGGTCATACCGGCTTTTGCCGTTATTCAGCGGTGAAGCGCGAAGCTCACACCTGGCTGGCAGCCACGGCGCAGGCCACGGTGGCGCCCACCATGGGGTTGTTGCCCATGCCGATCAGGCCCATCATCTCAACGTGGGCGGGCACGGAGCTGGAGCCGGCGAACTGAGCGTCGCCGTGCATGCGGCCCATGGAGTCGGTCAGGCCGTAGCTGGCAGGACCGGCGGCCACGTTGTCGGGATGCAGGGTACGGCCGGTGCCGCCGCCGGAAGCGACGGAGAAGTACTTCTTGCCGTTCTCGATGGCCCACTTCTTGTAGGTGCCGGCCACCAGATGCTGGAAGCGGGTGGGGTTGGTGGAGTTGCCGGTGATGGAGACCTCAACAGCCTCCTTCTTCATGATGGCAACGCCCTCCAGCACGTCGTTGGCGCCGTAGCACTTCACGGCGGCGCGCTCGCCGTCGGAGAAGGCCTTCTCGCGCACGACCTTCAGCTCGCCGGTCTTGAAGTCGTAGTCGGTCTCCACGTAGGTGAAGCCGTTGATGCGGCTGATGATATAGGCGGCGTCCTTGCCCAGGCCGTTCAGGATGACGCGCAGCGGGGTCTTGCGGGCCTTGTTGGCGGTGCGGGCGATGCCGATGGCGCCCTCGGCGGCGGCGAAGGACTCGTGGCCGGCCAGGAAGGCGAAGCACTTGGTCTCATCGCGCAGCAGCATGGCGCCCAGGTTGCCGTGGCCCAGGCCCACCTGGCGCTGCTCGGCCACCGAGCCGGGGATGGTGAAGGCCTCAAGGCCCTCGCCGATGGCGGCGGCGCAGTCGGCGGCGTTCTTCAGGCCGCGCTTCACAGCGATGGCGGTGCCCAGGGTGTAGGCCCACACGGCGTTCTCAAAGCAGATGGGCTGCACGCCCTTGACGATGGCGTCGCAGTCGATGCCCTTGGCCAGCAGCATATCGCGGCAGGCGTCCAGGCTCTCCAGGCCGTTGGCCTTCAGACACGCCTCGATCTTGGGCATGCGGCGGTCCATAGATTCAAAAGTAGCCATTGTGTAACTCCTCCCCTCTTACTCTTCCCGCGGGTCGATGTACTTCGCAGCGCCATCGAACCGGCCGTAGGTGCCGATGTTCTTCTCGTAAGCGGTCTTGGGGTCCTCGCCGTGGCGGATCGCCTCCAGCATCTTGCCCAGACGCACGAACTGGTAACCGGTGACCTCGTTGTTCTCGTCCAGAGCCAGCTTCAGGATATAGCCCTCGGTGAGCTCCAGGTAGCGAACGCCCTTGGCCTTGGTGGAGAAGATGGTGCCGGTCATGCTGCGCAGGCCCTTGCCCAGGTCCTCCAGGCCGGCGCCGATGGGCAGGCCGTCCTCGCTGAACGCGGTCTGGCTGCGGCCATAGACGATCTGCAGGAACAGCTCACGCATGGCCACGTTGATGGCGTCGCACACCAGGTCGGTGTTCAGAGCCTCCAGAATGGTCTTGCCGGGCAGGATCTCGCCGGCCATGGCGGCGGAGTGGGTCATGCCGGAGCAGCCGATGGTCTCCACCAGAGCCTCCTCAATGACGCCCTGCTTCACGTTCAGGGTCAGCTTGCAGGTGCCCTGCTGGGGGGCGCACCAGCCCACGCCGTGGGTCAGACCGGAAATGTCCTTGATCTCGTAGGCCTTGACCCAGTTGCCCTCCTCAGGGATGGGGGCGGGACCGTGATGGGGCCCTTTGGTCAGAGGACACATACGCTCTACTTCATGCGAATAGGTCATGTTCGTTCTCTCCTTTGCTCTTCGTACTGCAGGCTATATTGTGATTGTTTGCACAATGTTCCGCAGTATCCATTATAGGCAAAAAACGCCCCTTTTTCAAGGCGTTTTGCCAGGCTTTTGCCGCCGTGCGCCACAAATTTTGCCCCCCGTTCGCGGCGGTTTTTGGGTGGGCCGCCAATCGTGCAACTTGTTTGGTCATTTCTACAAAATTTTTGGAATTTAATTGTTGCATTTCCACAAAGGCTGTGATATAGTATGGGGCGAGGAAAGCAGGCGGGAGCGCCGCTTTCCGGGAAAGTATGGCGGCAAAAGGCCGCGGGGCCCCGGGCCCCCCACAAACAAGAAAGAGAGGTCATTTACTATGGATCGCATCAATGTGAACAATTTTGACGTGAGCGCTTTCAGCGAGGTCCTGGCCTCCTGCAAGGGCGATGTCTACATGGTCACCCCCGAGGGCGACCGGCTGAACCTGAAGAGCAAGCTGTGCCAGATCCTGGGCTTCACCAGCCTGATCAAGGGCGGCCAGATCGCCTCGGCCCAGTTCGAGTGCACCGACCCTGAGGACGAGAGCCGGCTGTTCCGTTTCAACCTGTTCGGCGAGAAGTAAAAAACGCGCGGAAAACGCACAAAAAGCGGCGGGCCGTTTGGCCCGCCGCCTTTTTGTTTTTTATTGCAGCTCCACCGCCGCGCCGCCCGCAAGGCGGCTTTTTTCGGCGGCCAGGGCGATGCGGTGGCTCTCCAGCGAGACGTCCAGGCTGGTGAGGCCGGGTCCCGGCTCGCCCCCCAGCATCAGCTCCACGAAGGCCTTCACAAGGCCGGCGTCGCCGCCGCTGTGGCCCTCGGCCGCATCGATGTGGAACACCTGCGCCGGCTTTCCGAAGGGCGTGAGGGTGATGTCGCCGCTCAAAAGGTCGGCGGAGAGCTCCCCCGCCGTGCCAAGGAAGCGGGCAAAGCGGGTGTTGTGCTCGGTGAAGCCGGTCATGGTGAAGCCGAAGGTGCTGCCGTCGGTCATCTCCACGTTCACCACCTGATGATCCACCACGTCGTTGTCGCAGGCGAACACGCAGCGGCCGTAGGGGCCGGTGCGGATGGCATCCAGCACCGAGTCGTGGGCGGGGTGGGCGGCCAGCACCTCGCAGGGCCAGCCGTCGTTGCCCGCGTCGATGCCGGTGGCGGCATTGGTGAGGTAAATTTTCTCCGCGTCGAAGGGGCAGTCCGCCTTGGCGGCGCAGCCGTCCAGGCACCGGGCCGCCGCGCCCTTCGGGGCATGGGCGGCGTTGAAGAAGGAATTGGAGCCGAAGGAGCTCACCCGCTTCGCGCTCTTGCCCGCCAGCCAGAGGTAGAGGTCCAGGTCGTGGCAGCACTTTTGCAGCAGCATGGGGCTGCTCTCGTCGGTGCGGCGCCAGTTGCCCCGCACAAAGCTGTGGGACTGGTGCCAGTAGCCCACGTTCTCGATGGCCTGCACGGTCATCACCTGCCCCACGGCGCCGCCGTCCAGCAGTTCCTTTACCTTTTTATAAAAGGCGGTGTAGCGCAGCACGTGGCACACCACCACCCGGCGGCCGGTCTCGCGGGCAACGCGGGCCAGCAGGTCGCACTCCTCCAGACTGGGGGAGACCGGCTTTTCCAGCAGCAGGTCGTAGCCCTTTTGCAGCGCGGGCACGGCCTGGGGCACGTGCTGCCGGTCCATGGTGGCGATGACCGCGGCGTCCGCCAGCCGGGGCCCGGCCAGCAGCTCCTCCCCGGTCCTGAAGCACTGCTCCGGGGCAAGGCCCAGCAGCTTTGCCACCTCGTTCCTCTTTTCGTCCACCGGCTCGGCGATGGCGGTGACGCGCACATTATCGCCGTATTTCAAGAATTCCGGCAGATAGGCGTCCTTGCCCCGGTTGCCCAGGCCGATCAGCGCAACGGTGAATGAGTCTTTCATTTTATCCTTCCTCCCCCTTTTTCCTCGTTCCAGTATACACCCTTCCGGCGGCGATGGCCAGCCCGATGGATACAAAAAGGCCGCCGACTGTTGCCGGCGGCCTTTTTGTGTATGTCCGTTTAGAAGAAGATAACTTAGTTGGTGCCGATGGACATGGTCTCGGGCAGGGTGCTGCCGCCGTCGATGACGATCTGAGAACCAGTCAGGTAGCTGGACTCGTCGCTGCCCAGGAAGGCGAACAGCTCGCCGACCTCGATGGGCTTCGCCAGACGCTTCATGGGCACGCCCACGGCGATGTCGTTGATGGCGCTCTCGGGATCGTTGGGGTTGGACTCCATGGCCATCTTCTCGACCATCGGGGTGCGGGCATAGCCCAGCTGAGAGCAGTTCACGCGGATGTTGCGGGCGGCATATTCCACAGCCAGGCACTTGGTCAGACCGACCAGAGCAGCCTTGGTCATGGCGTAAGCGGCCTCGCCGGCGTCGGCCACGATGTCACCGGTGACGGAGGAGGCGATGACGATGTTGCCGCCGCCCTGCTTCAGCATGTAAGGAACAACGGCCTTGCAGGTGTTCCAAACGCCCTTGATGTTCACGTCGATGTGGAAATCGCGGGTCTTGTCGTCCATCTCCTCGAAGGGAGCCAGGCGGCAGACACCGGCGTTGCAGCAGGCAACGTTGATCTCGCCGAAGGTGTCAACGCCCTTCTTGGCGGCGGCGTCCATCTGCTCGCGGTCAGCAACGTTGGCCACAACGGTCACGATCTCGCTGCCGTACTCCTTGCGCAGCTTCTCAGCGGTCTCTTCCACACGGGGATCCAGGTCCACCATGATCAGTTTGGCGCCGTACTTGGCATAAGCGGTGGCGATACCCTCGCCCAGACCCACGGCAGCGCCGGTGATCAGTGCAACTTTACCATCCAATTTAGCCATTTTTAAGTCTCTCCTTTTCTGTTGTATAAGCCATGCGGCTGCAAGAGCCGCCCGGTTACGATGGGATCAATATTCTTTGGTGCCGGCCACCGTTTCGATGGTGACCTTGTGCTTCTTCCAGTTCACCAGCACCATCCACAGCCACAGCAAAGCGCCGATGCCGATGTAGATGCCGAAGCTCTTCCAGGAGCCGGCACTCTGGCCCAGGGTGCAGAAGAAGGCGATGGCCACGGAGATGATGAGCGCCAGCACCCGGGTGAAGCTGCCGCCCTTGAGTTTGTAGGGAGACACCAGCTCGGGGTGGTTCTTGTGGATGCGCATGGCGCTGATCATGGTGATGGCGTAAGCGCAGGCGCAGCCGAAGCTCATCAGGTTGAAGAAGTCGTTCATGAAGGTGGTGGCGTTCTGTAAAAGCAGGAACACCAGCGAGATGGCCAGCAGCAGGATGTTGGGCAGGATGGGCTGCTGGTGGCGGTTGACCTTGGTGAACACCTTGGGCAGGAAGTTGTTCTCGCCCATGGCGTACAGCAGCCGCACGGTGGAAAGCCAGAAGCCCAGCAGGCAGGTGCCGATGGCGCACAGGATGGCCGCCACGCCGAACACCACCGCGAAAACGCCCCAGCCGCCGCCCAGCTGCTCCATCATGGTGATCGCCAGGAAGCCGCCCACCGCGGCGCCGCCTTCCTCCACCAGGGGCTGCACAGGCATGCCGCCCAGGCCGAAGAAGAACAGCGCGTAGATGACGCCGCAGGTGACGATGGAGCCCAGGATGGCCTTGTTGGATTCCTTGATGGGGAAGTCGCCTTCCTCCACCATCTGGGGCACCGTTTCAAACCCGAAGAAGGGGGTGATCAGCAGCGCCATGCCGATGATCCAACCGGGGATGCCGAAGTGGCCTTCCACCTGGGTGTAGAAGAAGTTCTGGAAGTTGTCCCAGCTCCACACGCCGGAGAACAGGAAGGCGACGGTGGCGACCAGGCAGCCGCCGATGGCGAACATCAGCATGTACAGCTGGATCTTGCCGGCGATCTCCACATTCTGCAGGCTCAGGATGCAGTAGCCCACCAGGCTCACCAGGGCCACCACCTCGATCAGCATGAAGCTGGTGGGCACGTGCAGCACATGGAACAGCCACTGCACGATGGCCATGACCGCAGAAGGCGGCACCGCGATCCAGGCGGCCATGATCAGCCACGAGGAGAAAAAGCCCACATGCTTGTTGATGCCCACGGTGTTGTAGATGAGCTCGCCGCCCGCCTTGGGGAAGAGGGGCGCCAGCTCACAGTAGACCATGGCAATGGGCAGGATCAGAAGGGTCATCAGCGCAAAGCCCAGGAAGGTGCCCGCGCCGCAGTACTCGTAGAAGATGGTGTCCCAGTAGCCGATGAAGGTGAAGATGGCGCCCGCAGCGATGGCGTAAACGTAGATCAGGCGCAGGCTCTTCTTCAGCCCGGTAGGCTGGGTCTCCACATTGTTCTGTTCAGGCATTCTATATCACTCCGTCTTTTTGTCTCGCGCTCAGAAAACGGAGCTTAGAACGTCTTGACACCGTCGGGAGTTTCGATCTCCACGGGGTGCTTCTTCCAGTTGACGCAGACCATCCACAGCCAGATGACAACGCCCACGCCCAGGTACACGCCGAAGCAGATCCAGGAGTCGATGCCCTGGCCCAGGGTGCAGAAGAAGGCGATGGCCACAGCGATCAGCATGGCCAGGATGCGGAAGGCGTCGCCGCCCTTGACGGCGTTGGAGCTCTTCCAGTTGGGGTACTTGTGGTGGATGCACACGGCGCTGATCATGGTCAGAGCATAGGCGCAGGCGCAGCCGAAGCTCATCAGGTTGAAGAAAGCGCTCATGAAGTCAGAGGAGTTCTGCAGAACGATGAACACCAGGCTCAGCACCAGCAGGAACACGTTGGGCAGCAGGGGCTGCTGGTTCTTGTTGACCTTCGCGAACACCTTGGGCAGGAAGTTCTTGTTGGCCATGGAGTAGAGCATACGAACGGTGGACATCCAGAAGCCCAGCAGGGAGGCGCCCATGCCCAGCAGGCAGGACAGCAGGCCAACAACGATGGGCCAGAAGGTCCAGCCGAGCACGTTCTGCATGGTGGAGATGGTCAAAAAGCCGTCCTGAGCGAAGTTGGTGTAGACATCCTGCAGGCCGTCCAGACCAGCCACGCAGAAGTAGTAGAACACGTAGATGCTGCCGCAGGTGAGGATGGAGCCGCAGATGGCCTTCTTGGAGTTCTTGATGGGGAAGTCGCCTTCCTCAACCATCTGGGGAACGGTCTCAAATCCGAAGTAGGGGGTGATCAGCAGAGCCATGCCGATGACCCAGCCGGGGATGCCGTAAACGGAGTCAAGAGTGGTGCTGAAGATGTTGCCGAAGTTGGACAGGTGCCAGTGGCCGCTGAACAGCAGGATGAAGCCGGTCAGGATGGTGACGGTGATGTTGCAGAACAGCATCACAGCCTGAGCCTTGACCAGGATCTGCACGTTCTGGATGCTCATCAGGAAGTAGAGCACCAGCAGCACGGCGGCGCAGGCGACCATGGGCCAGGTGCCCAGGCCCAGGTTGAAGGTCTTGTTCACCCAGGTCATGATGGCCATGACAACTGCCGGGGGAACAGAGATCCAGGCGGCCATGATCAGCCAGGAAGCCAGGAAGCCAACATGCTTGTTGATGCCGACGGTGTTGTAGATCAGTTCGCCGCCGGAGGTGTGGAACAGAGAGGCCAGCTCACTGTAGACCAGGGCGACAGGAAGGATGGCGATGGTCATCAGGCCGAAGGCCAGGAAGGTGCCGCTGCCGCAGTAGCCGTAGAAGACCGAGTCCCAATAGTTCACGAAGGTGAAGATGGAACCGGTGGCGACGGTGTAAACAAAAATCAGCTTCAGACTTTTGTTCAGGCCGCCTTTCGTTTGGGTGTTTTCCATGATAATGACTCCTTTTCACAGGTTTGGCTCCCCGCCAAAACCGCCTGCCCGCAAAAAAAACACCGAAGCCCCGGCGCTTTCCCTCACGCGGTTTTTCGATGTTGTCACACAAGTCAGGACCAGCTCGCGCCGGCCGGGCTGCATGGCAGCGGGTATTCAGTTCCCGGGTCCAGAGGGTCCGCCCCCCTTTAGCCGTTATAAAAATAACACCGTCCGCGGATAAATGTCAAGAGATTAACAGGCATTTTGTATGCAATTCCATGATCGTGCACCAAAAAGAGACGTTTTTGCACCTGCGGCGGCAGGCCTCACAGCCTTCCGCCCTTCGTGGGGCGCAGCGCCGCGAGGCAGGCAAAGCCCGCCGCAGCGGCCCCCGCCGCCAGCCAGTGGCGGCCCGCGGCAAGGCCCAGCGCCCGGGCCGCCAGGGGGAAGCCGATGCTGCCCGCGCTCATGCCCAGGGCGAGGAAGCCGTAATTCACGCCGGTGTGCTCCAGGCCGAACAGGTCGGTGCACAAGCTGGGCAGCACCGCCGCCTCGCCGGAATAACAGAAGGTGAGGGCGGTGTAGACGGCGATGACCCACCAGCCCCCGGCGAAGGCGAAGGCCGCCGACAGGCCGCAGAGGCCGGCGAACAGAATGAGGTCCGCCGCCCGGCGGCCGATGCGGTCGCTGAGGGCCGGCATGGCCAGCCGCCCCGCCGCCGAGCCGACGGAGCCGACGGCCACCGCCAGATGGGCGGCGCTCTCCGAGAGGCCCCGCTCCTGCCCCAGCTCCACGATGACGGGGCTGAACAGCAGCACCGCCGGGCTGGCCAGGGCGGTGGCCAGGAACAAAAGCCGGTACTGCCGGGTTTTGAGCATCTGCACGGGGGTGAAGTCCCGCCCGGCGCGTTTCGCCGGGGCCGGGGCGTTTTCGGGGTTTTCCAGCAGGGCGCTGCCCGCCGCGCACACCGCCAGCATCAGGCCGCCCAGCACCCAGAAGCAGACCCGGATGCCCCACCGCCCGCTCAAAAAGCGTACCAGGAGGGTGAGCGCCGCGCCGGAGAGACCCACCGCCCCGCCGATGACGCCGGTGGCGAGGCCCTTTTTCTCGGCGTACCACTTCTGGGCGCAGCCCATCACCGCCGGATAGAGGAAGGCACTGCCCAGCCCCACCGGCAGCGAGAAGGCCAGATAGAACAGGCCCGGCCGCCCCGCCGGCACGAAGCCCACGGCAAAAAAGCCCGCCGCCAGCAGCGCCGTGCCCGCAAAGCCCGCGATGCGGGGGCCCGCTTTGTCCTGCAAAAAGCCCCCCAGCACGCACCCGAGGCCGAAGGCCCCGATGGTGAGGCTGAGCACAAAGCTGGCCGCCCCCTCGTCAAAGCCGTATTCCGCCCGCACCGGCCCCTGGAACACGCCCCAGGCGGCGGGCACCCCGGTCAATATCTGGATGGCGGCCCCCGCCGCAAGGATGGTCCAGTGGTGTTTTTTCAAAAAGGCCTGCATCGGCTCTCCCCCTTTGCCTTTGTCTTTGGGTTAGTATGGCCCTTTCCGATTGACAAATGCGGGCGCGCAGGGCTATGATATAAGTCAAACACGTAATAACAGGGGGAACAGCCATGAAGATCAATCCGCTCAAGGGCATGAAGGACTATCTGCCCGACGAACAGCGCCTGCGGGACTATGTGCAGGGGCGCATCCTGGCCACCTACCGGGCCAGCGGTTTCCAGCGCATCTCCACCCCCATGCTGGAGGACATGGAGAACCTGGACAAGAGCGAGGGCGGCGACAACCTGAACCTCATCTTCAAGGTGCTCAAGCGGGGCGACAAGCTGGCCGCCGCGCTGGCTTCCGGGCAGGAGAAGGACCTGTCGGACATGGGCCTGCGCTATGACCTGACGCTGCCCCTGAGCCGCTACTACGCCGCCAACAAGGACAAGCTGCCCACCCCCTTCAAGGTCATCCAGACCGACCGGGTGTTCCGGGCCGAGCGGCCGCAGAAGGGCCGCATGCGGGAGTTCGTGCAGTGCGACATCGACATCCTGGGCGACGGCAGCACCAACGCGGAGATCGAGCTGATCGACGTGACCGCCCGGGCCCTTCTGGACATCGGCTTCAAGGACTTCACCGTGAACATCAACGACCGGCGCATCCTGCGGGGGATGCTCACCGGCATGGGCTTTGCCCCCGACAGCCTGGACAGCGTGTGCATCACCTTTGACAAGCTGGACAAGATCGGCGCCGAGGGCGTGACCGCCGAGCTGACCGAAAAGGGCTGCCCCGCCGAAGCGGTGGCGGCGCTGGGCGAATTTTTGGCCGCGGGCCGCACCGACCTGGACGCGGTGAGCGCTCTGTGCGACGACGCAGCCCTTGCGGCGGACCTGAAACGGGTCATCGCCGCGGTGGAGGCTTTGGCCGACGGCAAGTTCTCCATCGCCTACTGCCCCAGCCTTGTGCGCGGCCAGGGCTACTACACCGGCATCGTGTTCGAGGTCACCTGCCCGGCCTTCGCCGGCGCGGTGGCGGGCGGCGGCCGCTACGACAACATGGTGGGCAAGTTCCTGGGCCAGACGGTGCCCGCGGTGGGTTTTTCCATCGGCTTCGAGCGCATCTGCGCCATCCTGGCCCAGCAGGGCTTTGCCGTGCCCGCCGAGAAGGCCCGGCTGGCGCTGCTCTATCTGCCGGACGCGGACTTTGCCCAGGTGCTGAAAAAGGCCGCCGACCTGCGCAGCCAGTACACCGTGACCGTTCTGCCCCAGGCCAAGAAGCTGGGCAAGCAGTTCGGCCAGCTGGAGACCCAGGGCTTTGCCGCGGCGGCCTTTGCCGACAACGACGACATCAAGGCGCTGGGCGCGGCCCGGTGAGCCGGTTTCCCCTTTTGCACGCAGCGGGAGGGGCGGGCGTTTTTCGCCCGCACCTCCCCTTTTTGCATAAACGCCCCGCCCCCGGGCAGACTACTGCCAGGAAGGGAGGAGACGACCCCATGCGGATGTTTTACAAAATTTGCGTTGCTTTGCTCATCGTGGGCGGCCTGAACTGGGGCCTCATCGGCCTGTTCAGCTTCAACCTGGTGGGCTGGCTGTTCGGCGGTTCCGCCAGCACCATCAGCCGCATCATCTTCACACTGGTGGGCCTGGCTGCGCTGGGCGCCATCCCCGGCCTGCTGGGCCTGGGCGACGGCAGCGGCGAGAGCACCCAGTCCTGAATATTTTTTCATCAGAGAGGAAGGCCGCGGCGCAACATGCGCCGCGGCCTTCCTTTGCAAAAAAGGGCCCCCGGCGTTTGCCGGGGGCCCTTTTGGTTTGCTTTGCGATTACAGCTCAGCGAAGTACTTGATGGTGCGGACCATCTGGCTGGTGTAGCTGTTCTCGTTGTCGTACCAGGACACGACCTGCACCTGATAGGTGTCGTCGTCGATCTTGGTGACCATGGTCTGGGTGGCGTCGAACAGGCTGCCGTAGGTCATGCCAATGACGTCGCTGGACACGATGGGATCCTCGTTGTAGCCGTAGCTGTCAGAAGCGGCGGCCTTCATGGCGGCGTTGATGCTCTCCTTGGTCACGTCCTTGCCCTTGACGACGGCCACCAGGATGGTGGTGGAGCCGGTGGGAACAGGCACGCGCTGGGCAGAGCCGATCAGCTTGCCGTTCAGCTCGGGGATGACCAGGCCGATGGCCTTGGCAGCGCCGGTGCTGTTGGGAACGATGTTGGCGGCGCCGGCACGGGCACGACGCAGGTCGCCCTTGCGATGGGGGCCGTCCAGGATCATCTGGTCGCCGGTGTAGGCGTGCACGGTGGTCATGATGCCGCTCTGGATGGGATAGGTGTCGTTCAGGACCTTCGCCATGGGAGCCAGGCAGTTGGTGGTGCAGGAAGCGGCGCTGATGATCTGGTCATCGGCGGTCAGGGTGTTCTCGTTCACGCTGTAAACGATGGTCTTCAGGTCGTTGCCGGCGGGGGCAGAGATGACGACCTTCTTGGCGCCGGCTTCGATGTGAGCCATGGCCTTGTCCTTCTTGGTGAAGAAACCGGTGCACTCCAGCACCACGTCCACACCCAGCTCGCCCCAGGGCAGCTCGGCGGGGTTGGGGTTCTTGTAGATGGTGATCTTCTTGCCGTCCACGGTGATGGAGTCCTCACCGGCCACCACGGTGTGGCCGTCGTAACGGCCCTGGGCGGTATCGTACTTCAGCAGATGGGCCAGCATCTCGGGGCTGGTCAGGTCGTTGATGGCCACCACTTCGTAGCCCTCCGCGCCAAACATCTGACGGAAGGCCAGACGGCCGATGCGGCCGAAACCATTGATTGCAACTTTCACTGCCATTGTAAAATCCTCCTTATGATTCGCGTCACGCCCTTGCGGGCGGAACATTTCGCGGCTGGTCTTATTGTATCGCAATTTTTTTCAAAGCACAAGTGGTTGTGAATGATTTAACACAAAAATGCAAAAGAAAACTTTGGAAGGTACAAAGCGCGCATGAACCGCTCCCGCTCCGCCACACTAAGGGGAGAATACCGGGCAAAGGGGGAACGACGGCCATGGACCTGCGATGGGAGTGCGCCCGCCGCACGGCGGCGCTGCTGCGCGCCGAGTGCGCCGAGGTGCTGGCGGCGGAGGGCGCGGCCCAGCGCGCCGCCGCCTACCGCATTTTGCGGGCGGCGCAGAATCTGGAGATGTGGGCCCAGCTGACGGGCACAGGGCTGCCGCCGCGGGTGATGGACCTTTCGGCCAGCGCCCGGGCGCTGGTGGAGGCCGCCCGGGAGGTGTGTCCCATGCCCCCTTCCCTGCTGCGTTTTTCCGCCTGCGGCCAGCCGCTGCCGGTGGCTGCCGCCGAGCCGGCCTTCGGGGCGGTGCTTTTGAATCTTCTGTGCAACAGCCTGCTTTATGGCGGGGCAAAGCCGGCGGTGAGCGTGCGCTGTCTGCGCCAGGGCAGCCGGGCGGTGCTGCTTTTGCGGGACTGGGGGCCGGGCATCCCGCCCCACCGCCAGCGGCTGGCCCTGACCCCCTTTGCCGGGGCGGGCAGCCTGCCGGGGCTTGGGCTGGGGCTGCCCCTGGCCGCCGCCTTCGCGGCCCGCTACGGCGGGGCCTTCACGCTGGAGAGCCGCCCGGGCAAGGGGGTGGCGGCGGCGCTGTCGCTGCCGCTGTGCCCGGTGGCAAGGCTGCCCCGCCCGCCCCACGCCGCCGCCCTGCTGGCCGACCGGTACAGCCCGGTGTATGTGCAGCTGTCGCCCCGGTGCGTGCTGCCCGATTGACCCGCGAAAGCGGCTATATTATAATGGATGTGCACGATTTTTCGGGAGGCAGGACATGGAAAAGCGAATTTGCATCCTCTACACCGGCGGCACCATCGGCATGGTGCCCACCCCCAGGGGCTACGCGCCCCGGCCAGGGTATCTGGGCCCGCTGCTGGCGGCCATGCCGGAGCTGACCGGCCCCGAGGCCCCCGCCTGGGACCTGGTGGAGATGGACCCCCTTCTGGACTCCTCCAACATCGCCGTGGGCGAATGGAACGCCATCGGGCGGGCCATTTTTGAGCGCTACGACGACTACGACGGCTTTGTGGTGCTACACGGCACCGACACCATGGCCTACACCGCCGGGGCGCTGAGCTTCATGCTGGAAAACCTGCAAAAGCCGGTGGTGCTCACCGGCAGCCAGATCCCCCTGTGCCGCCTGCGCAGCGACGGGCGGGAGAACCTCATCACCAGCCTGCTCATCGCGGCCCAGGGCCGGGCCGCCGAAGTGTGCCTTTATTTCGGCGGCAAGCTGCTGCGGGGCTGCCGGGCGGTGAAGCGCTCGGCGGACGGGCTGCAGGCCTTTTTCAGCCCCAACTACCCGCCGCTGGCGCTGGCGGGGGTGAACATCCGCTACGACGCGGCGGCCTTGCGCCGCCCCGCGCCCCGGGGCCCGGCGGCGCTGGCCCCCTTCGACAATGTGCCCATCGGGGTGCTGAAGGTGTTCCCGGGCATCCAGTTCGACCTGTTCGAGCCCATCATGACCCGGCGGCTGCGGGGCATCGTGCTGGAGACCTTCGGCGCGGGCAACATCCCCGACGAGCAGGGCGCGCTGCCGCCCCTCATCCAGAAGGCGTGGCAGAACGGCGCGGTGCTCACGGTGTGCAGCCAGTGCTTTGAGGGCGGCGTGCTGCTGGGCGAATACGCCGCCAGCGCGGCGCTGACGGCGGCGGGCGCGGTGAGCGGCGGCGACATGACCACCGAAGCCGCCGTTGCCAAGCTCTACTACCTGTTCAGCAAGGGGCTGGACGCCTCTGCCGTGAAGGAGAAAATGGGCGAGAACCTGCGGGGCGAGCGCAGCGACAGCCTTACATAAACATACAAAAGGCCCCCGCCGGGAAGTTCCCGGCGGGGGCCTTTCTGCGCACTCAGCGCTTGATGAGCTTATAGATCTGGATGACCACGGTGGGGGCCACGGCCAGCAGGGCGATCTGGCCCAGCTGCGCGGCGGAGAGGGCGCTCACAGCGAAGAGGCCGGAGAGGCCCGGCACGAAGAGCACCGCGGCCAGCAGCACCACGCCCAGCACGAAGGCGCCCAGGCTGTACCAGTTGCCGGCAAAGCCCAGCTTGAAGATGGAGGCCCGGCCGCGGCAGTTGAAGCCGTGGAACAGGCGGGCCAGGGTGAGGGTGGCGAAGGCCATGGTGCTGGCCAGCGCCGCGCCGCCGGCAAAAAGGCCCAGGTAGAAGGCAGTCATGGTGGCCGCGCCGATGAGCGCGCCCTGGGCGCCGATGGCGCCCAGCAGGCCCTTGTCCAGCAGGGGCTGCTTGGGGTCGCGGGGCGGCTGGTCCAGCAGGTCGTCGCCCGCGGGCTCCATGCCGATGGCGATGGCGGGCAGGCTGTCGGTGAGCAGGTTGATGAACAGCAGGTGCACCGCCTGGAAGGGCACCGGCAGCCCCGCCAGCGAGGCCCACAGCACGCACAGGATGCCCGCCGTGTTGCCGGAAAGCAGGAACTGGATGGCGTTTTTGATGTTGGCGTAGACGCCGCGGCCGTTCACCACCGCACGCACGATGGTGGCGAAGTTGTCGTCGGTGAGGATCATGGAGGCGGCGTCCTTGCTGACCTCGGTGCCGGTGATGCCCATGGCCACGCCGATGTCCGCCCGCTTGAGGGCGGGCGCGTCGTTCACGCCGTCGCCGGTCATGGACACGATGCTGCCCCGGCGCTGCCAGGCCTCCACGATGCGGATCTTATGCTCCGGCGAGACGCGGGCGTAGACCGACACCTTGGGCAGCACCTCGTCCAGCTGCTCGTCGGTCATGCTTTGCAGCGTCGCGCCGTCCAGCGCCTGGTCCCCCGGCTGCATGATGCCGATCTGGGCGGCGATGGCGCTGGCGGTGACCTTGTGGTCGCCGGTGATCATGATGGTGCGGATGCCGGCGCGGCGGGCGTCCGCCACCGCCTGGATGGATTCGGGGCGGGGCGGGTCCACCATAGCCACAAGACCCACGAAGGTGAAGTCCCGCTCGCTGTCCATGGTCAGAGGCTCGCTCTCGTCCAGCCGCCGGCGGGCGAAGCCCAGCACCCGCAGCCCCTGGCGGGACCAGCTCTCGTTCACGCCCACCAGCAGGGCTTTGTCCTCCTCGGTGAGGGGGCGCTCGCCGTCCGGGGTGAGGATGCGCGCCGAGCGGGCCAGCAGTTCGTCCATGGCGCCTTTGGTGTAGAGCGTGCGCTCGCCGTCCACCCGGTGGAGGGTGCTCATCAGCTTGCGGTCGGAGTCAAAGGCCAGCTCGCCCAGGCGGGGGCATTCGCCGCGCAGCGCGTGCTCGTTCATGCCCATGCCCCGGCCCAGCTGCACTAAGGCGATCTCGGTGGGGTCGCCCACCGCGCCCTCCTCGCTCATGGTGGCGTCGCTGGCCAGCAGGCCCATCTCCCCCAGCAGGGTCTGGGCCGGGTCGGCCGCGGTCATGTCCGCCGCTTCCAGCTCTTCGCCGGCCACCCAGGCCTTCTGCACCTGCATGCGGTTCTGGGTGAGGGTACCGGTCTTGTCGGAGCAGATGACCGACACCGCGCCCAGGCTCTCCACCGCCTTCAGGTCCTTGATGACGGCGTTCTGCCGGGCCATCTTCTGGGTGCCCATGGCCAGCACGATGGTGACGATGGAGCTGAGGGCCTCGGGGATGGCGGCCACCGCCAGGGCCACGGCGAACATCAGGGAGTCCAGCACGGGCATGCCGCTGCGGAAGACGGAAAGCAGGAACACCACGCCGCAGATGGCCATGATGACCGCCGCCAGCTTGCCGCTGAAGGCGTCCAGGCTCTGCTGCAGGGGGGTCTTGCGCTGCTGGGTGCGGTTCATCAGGGCGGCGATGTGGCCGATCTCGGTGTCCATGCCGGTCTCGGTGACCACCATCAGGCCCCGGCCGTAGGTGACGAGAGACCCGGAATAGGCCATGTTCCTGCGGTCGCCCAGGGGGATGTTCTCCCCTTCCAGCGCGCCGTCGACCTTTTCCACCGGCTCGCTCTCGCCGGTGAGGCTGCTCTCGTTGATCTTCAGCGACCAGCTGTTCAAAAGCCGGCCGTCGGCCACCACCATGTCGCCGGCCTCCAGCAGCACCACGTCGCCGGGCACCACCTGGGCCGAGGGCAGGGCCACCGTCTCGCCGCCCCGCAGCACCTTGGCGGTGGGTGCGGACATGGCCTTCAGGCTTTCAAGGCTCTTTTCCGCCTTGAGGTACTGCACGGTGCCCAGCACCGCGTTGAGCAGCAGCACCGCGAAGATGACCAGGGTGCTCTCGCTCTGGCCGCTGGCCAGGGAGATGAGGGCCGCCGCCACCAGGATGATGACCAGCAGGTCCTTGAACTGCTCGGCGAACACCTGCAAAGCGCTCTTTTTCCTGCCCTCGGTGAGTTTGTTCTCGCCGTGCTGTTCCAGCCGGCGGGCCGCCTCTTCGACGGTCAGGCCCTGCGCGGAAACGGAGAGTTCGTCCAAGGCCTGCTGCGCGGTTTTTTCGTACCAGTTTTTCATCTTTTCTGCCTCCCGTGGTTTTTTATGGGCACGCAAAATGCCCGGCCGCCTTTGAACGGCGGCCGGGCAAAAAGAAAAGACCCCCCGGCAGCCACAGCAAAACGGCTGCTGAAAAGTCTTGTGACCACAAAACACAGGGCCCGCGCCGCCAGGCCCGAGGGGCCGGCTTGTTGGCGGTGCGGCAGGGCGGCCAGAAAAAGCCGCCTACACTACTCCCTTTTCAACATTTTAATTATAGGCCGAAGCGGGCGGCGCGTCAATCGCGCCGCCTGCCTCTTTACAAACTTTTTACATTTGGGGCGCGGGCTTCTCTTCCGGGGCGGCCTCGCCCACAGAACCGAAGGCATACGCCGCGCCGCAAAGGCCCACCAGGGCCAGGGCGCCGGCCTCCGCCAGGTCCGCGGCGCTGTTGGCGCCCACCATGAAGCGGGCCAGCGCGCCGGGGAAGGCAAGGCAGGTGCACATAAGAAACGCCGCGCTGCCGGTGAAGAACACCCAGCCGCCGCTGCGCCCGCCGGGCACATAGGCCACCTTGGCCTGGGCGGTGGTGAACAGCAGCGCCGCCAGCGCCGCCAGGGCGGCGAAGTTGGCGTCCACCCGGGCCATGCCGGTGGGGGCAAAGCCGAAACGGCTGATGGTGAGCAGATAGAGCGAGAGGGTGCCCGCCACGCCCATCAGCGCGCTGCGGGTGGGGGCTTCAAACTCGGGGGTGAACCGGCTGCGGCCCAGCAAGAGCATCCAGACGGCGCTGACCAGATACAGCACCGCCCCCGCCTTGCCGAAGGCGTCCAGGCCCGCCCAGCCGGCCAGCTTGGCGCCGCCCAGGGCGGCAAAGCCGAACCCGGTCAGAAAGCACATCACGCCCTGGGCCGTGCTCTGGCCGCAGAGGGCGGCGGGGCGGCGGGGCGCCAGCAGCGCGCCCAGCGCCAGCAGCACAAGGATGCCCCCCGCGATGGCGTAGCGCGCCCAGGCGGGGCCCCAGGTGACGAAGCCGGTGTCAAGGTCGGTGTAATTCACCACGTCCAGCCAGCGGGCAGCGCCCGCCAGGGCCGACACCAGCAAAAGCAAAAAGGCAGCAAAGCGTTTCATCAGCGTTCCTCAAGGGTCTTGTATTTCTGCCGCACGCCCAGATACTTGTAGGCCGGGCGGATGATGCGGTTGGCGAACATCACTTCTTCGATGCGGTGGGCGCACCAGCCGGGGATGCGGCTGATGGCGAACAGCGGGGTGTACAGGTCCGGCTCGATGCCCAGCATCTTGTAGATCAGGCCGCTGTAAAGGTCCACGTTGGCGCACACGGTCTTGTTGCCCTTCTCCTCGGCGAACACCTGCGGGCCCAGTTTTTCCACCAGGCACAGCAGGTTAAACTCGTCCTCGAAGCCCTTTTCAAAGGCCAGGTCTTTGGCGTGCTGGCGCAGGATGATGGCACGGGGGTCGCTGAGGGTGTAGACCGCGTGGCCCATGCCGTAGATCAGGCCGCTGCCGTCGCCCTCCTGGCGGCGGATGATCTTGCGCAAAAACTCCCGCACCTCGTCCTCGTCGGTGTGGTTCTCCACTCCGGCGCGGATGTGCTCCAGCTGCTCCATCACCTTGAGGTTCGCGCCGCCGTGCTTGGGGCCTTTCAGGCTGCCGATGGCCGCCGCGATGGCGGAGTAGGTGTCGGTGCCCGAAGAGGACAGCACCCGGCAGGTGAAAGCGGAGTTGTTGCCGCCGCCGTGGTCCGCGTGGAGCACGAGGCACAGATCCAGCAGCTTGGCCTCCTCATGGGTGAACTTCTGGTCCGCCCGGTAGGTGGCCAGGATGTGCTCGGCGGTGCTCTGGCCGGGGATGGGCATGTGGAAGAACATGCTCTGGTGGTCGTAGATGCGCCGCTTGATCTGCCAGGCGTTCACCATGATGGTGGGCAGGCCGGCGATAAGGCTGATGGACTGCTCCAGCAGATTCTCCAGGCTCAGGTCCTCGGGGTTCTCGTCGTAACTGTACATGGCCAGCACGCCACGGGCCAGCTTGTTCATGATGTTGGGGCTGGGGGCCTTCATGATCATGTCCTCGGCAAAGCCGTCGGGCAGGGCGCGGTGGCTGTCCAGGATCTGGCCGAACTCCTTCAGTTCCGCCGAGGTGGGCAGGGTGCCGAAGAGCAGCAGCCAGATGACCCCTTCGAACACAAAGCGGTCCTTCTGATAGGCCTCCTCCGCCAGCTGCTCCACGTTGATGCCCCGGTAGATGAGCTTGCCGGGGATGGGCACCACCGTGCCGTCCTCGGTCTTGTCGTAGCCCACAACGTCGCAGACGTTGGTGAGCCCCGCCAGCACGCCGGTGCCGTCGGGGTTGCGCAGGCCCCGCTTGACCCCCAGCCGCTCGCTGGTCTCGGGGTCGATGTAGTTATTTTCCAGATACTCTCTGCATAGATATTTCATGGTCTGGGGCGCAAGCCGCGCCTTTTCCACCGCCATGGCGTTTTCCCCTTTCTCTGTTTGATACTTTCCCTTTTTTGCGCCGCGTCCCGCGGCCGTTCATCCCTATTTATATATGTTTTTCATATTACACGCTTTGCCCTTAAATTGCAAGGGCGGCAAAAAAGGAGGACGTTATGAAACGCGCGCTGCTTCCCATCGCTCTGTTCGCCCTGCTCACCTACTGCCTGCCGCTGGTGAGCCTTCTGGTGCCGGTGCTGGCCGACGGCGGCGCCGGCCAAAGCGCCCCCGCCGCCGAAGAGGCCGGCGGCGAGGAGGGCCAGAGCCCCGCCGCCCAGTTTCTTGCGCCCGCCGCCTCCGGGCAGGAGGAGCAGCAGCCGGCGGGCAGCGCCGCCGACAGCGAGGTCATCCGCCTGTGGGATGCGGGCAGCCAGCAGGTGCTGGAGGTGCCGCTGCTGGAATACCTCATCGGGGCGGCGGCCAGCGAGATGCCCGTCATCTGGCCGGACGAGGCACTGAAGGCCCAGGCCGTCGCCAGCCACAGCTACGCCCTCTACCAGCGGGACCACGCCTCGGCGGACAAGCTGGAGGGGGCGTGGTTCTCCGCCGACCCGGCCCGGCGGCAGGGCTACATGACCCGCGAGGTGCTGCAAAGCTACTGGGGCGAGGCCTTTGAGGAAAACTGGGCCCGGCTGGAGAGCCTGTTTGCCCCCATCCTGCACCAAGTGCTCACCTTTGAGGGCGCGCCCGCCGCCGCCTGCTACCACGCCATCAGCAACGGGCAGACCGAGGCCAGCGAGAACGTGTGGAACGAGGCGCTGCCCTATCTTGCCGGGGTGGACTCCACCCTGGACCTGACCGCCGAGGGCTACGAGCAGACGGTGACCTACACCACCCAGCAGATGTACGACGCCATCGTGCTGGGGGTGCCGGGGGCCGAGCCGGAGCAGGGCAAACCGGAGAGCTGGTTCGGCGAGGCCAGCCGCACCGCCGCCGGCTATGTGGCCGAGATCCAGTGCGCGGGGGTGTTCATGCGGGGCACCGACCTGCGCACGGCCCTGGGGCTGCGCAGCGCCTGCTTTGACATCCAGTACGCCGACGGGGTGTTCTCGGTGACCACAAAAGGCTACGGCCACGGGGTGGGCCTGAGCCAGTACGGCGCCAGCGCCATGGCCCTCACCGGCAGCACCTGCGCTGAAATTCTGGCCCACTACTACCCCGGCACCACCCTGGAAACGCTGGGCTGAAAAGAGAAAAAAGCGCCGGGACGGCTTTTGCCGCCCCGGCGCTTTGCGCGTTCAACGCTCAGTTCTCGTCCAGCAGGAGCTGGTCCACCATGCCGATGAGCATGTCCTGCTTGATGTAGTTCAGGCCGTAGGTCTCCACGTAGCTGTCGTAGCTGTCGCCCAGCTGCTCCTGGATGTCCTCCTCGGTCACGGTCATGCCTTCCTGCTCGGCAATGGCCTGACGCAGCAGGCTGAACTTGGCCGCCTCGGGCAGCTGCTCCTCCAGCAGGGCCAGGTAATCCTCCTCGCTGCCGTAGCCGGAGAGCATCATCAGGGTGTCCACAGAGATGCCGTAGCTGGCCGCCTGGTTGTTGACAGCCGCCAGCTGAGCCTCACGCATGTACTCGGAGATGGCTTCGGGCACTTCGGTGATCTCGGCGTTCTCCTCCAGGTAGTCCAGCATGTAGTTGTACTTCTTGGAGTTGCGGATGGCGTTGGTGATGCCCTCGTTGGCCTCGGCGGCGGTGGTCCAGCCGTAGGTGGACTGCATGTTCTCGGCCACGAAGGCGTCGTCCATCTCAGGGTAGAGCAGTTCGTCGCCCTGGATGTAGTTGATGGTGGTGGTGAACACCGCGTCCTTGCCGGCCAGCACCACGGTGTTGCCGTCGGCGTCGGTGGAGTCGTTGTAGTCGTCGGGGAAGGTGACGTTCACGTCAAAGGTCTCGCCGGGCTTGTGGCCAATCAGCTGCTCCAGGAAATCGTCGATGTAGCTGGTCACGCCGATGGTCACGGTGGTGCCGGCGCCACCCGTGTTGCCGCCGGTGAACTCCACGCCGTCCACGCTGCCCACATAGTCGATGTTCACGGTGTCGCCGTCTTCCACGGCGCGGTCGGTGACCTCATCGTAGTAGGCCCACTGGCTCAGCAGGCTCTGGCGGTTGCTCTCGATCTCCTCCTCGGTGGGCTCGATCTCCTCGGCGGGGATCTCCACGCCCTTGTACTCGGGCAGGGTGACGTAGTCCAGCGCGTGGATGTCCTTCCAGAAGCCGTTCTCGTCGATGTATTTGCTGTAGTCGATCTCCACCATCTCGGGCACGTCCTCGGACGCGGCAGAGCCGGAAGTGGAGGCGGAGTTGCCAGTGGAACCGCAGCCCGCCAGCGCGGCGGTCATGGTAAGCGCCAGGGCGGCAGCGCCCAGGCGGATCATCTTGCTCTTCAAGGTGGTATTCCCTCCTGTAATATGGCGGCCTTTTGGCCGCGCAGTGTCGGTTTTTATTATAGCACGCAAAGTCAAACCGTCGAGGGCTTTGGGCCAAAAATTCATAATTTCGTATTCTATTTTCTACTATTTGTAAATTGTGCTTTGTTTTATACCTGTTTTCGTTTGGATTGCAGGGGCAAATGCAGTATAATAAAATTTGAACGTGAGCCGAAAAACGCCCGGAGGCAAAGCCATGATCGACACAAGCAAAAAGTACTGGACGGGAGACTGCGCCGCGGACATCGACGAGTGGCTGCGGCTGTATGTGCCGAACGAAACGCTGGACATCAAGCCGGTGGTGTGCCGCGCCTGCGGGGGCGACGGGTTCCTGCTGCGGCTGGACCGGGACGAAGGGGTCATCCAGGTGGAGTGCACGGCGTGCGGCGCGAAGAAAATATTGCTGGACGGCGAGGACTACCGGGCGCACGCGCGGCTGCGGCTGCGCAAGTGCCCGGTGTGCAAAAGCTGCAGGGAGTACAACCTGCGGGTGGGCTTTGCCCGCCGGGAAAACGGCAGTGTGAAGTGGGTGTACATCGGCAACCGCTGCACCGGCTGCGGCACACTGGGCTCCTGGCTTGACTGGAAGGTGAGCTACGAGCCCACCGATGAGATGGAGCGCAACATCTGACGGCAAAAACCGGCCCGCCGGGCCGTGAACAAAAGGAAAGAGGGGCACAGGATGGATTACAACAAGGAATCGCTGGCGCTGCACAAAGCGCACAAAGGCAAGCTGGAAGTGGTGGGCAAGGTGCCGGTGAAAAACCGGGACGACCTTTCCCTGGCCTACACCCCCGGCGTGGCGGAGCCCTGCCGCGCCATCGCCAGGGACCCGGACGCGGTGTATGACTACACCTGCAAGGGCAACATGGTGGCGGTGGTGACCAACGGCACGGCGGTGCTGGGCCTGGGGGACATCGGCCCCAAGGCGGGCCTGCCGGTGATGGAGGGCAAGGCGCTGCTGTTCAAGGCCTTCGCCGGGGTGGACGCCTTCCCCATCTGCCTGGACACCAAGGACCCCGCCGAGGTGGTGCGGGCGGTGGAGCTCATCGCGCCGGGCTTTGGCGGCGTGAACCTGGAGGACATCCGCAGCCCCGAGTGCTTTGAGATCGAGCGCATTTTGCAGGAAAAGCTGGACATCCCCGTCTTCCACGACGACCAGCACGGCACCGCCATCGTGGTGACGGCGGCGCTGCTGAACGCCCTGAAGCTGGTGGGCAAGCGGCTGGAAGAGGTGCGCATCGTGCTCAGCGGCCCCGGCGCGGCGGGCACCGCCATCATCAAGATGCTGCTGGCGGCGGGCGCGACGGACGTGACCGCCGTGGACGAGCACGGCATCCTGTATGAGGGCCGGCCGGCGGGCCTGGCCGACCACAAAGCCTGGCTTGCCACCGTCACCAACCCCCGTCATCTCACCGGCGGGCTGGCCGAGGCGGTGAAGGACGCGGACGTGTTCATCGGCGTGTCGGTGCCCGGCGCGCTGAAAAAAGAGATGGCCGCCTCCATGGCCAAAGACGCGGTGGTGTTCGCCATGGCCAACCCCAACCCGGAAATTCTGCCCGACGAGGCGAAGGCCGCCGGCGTGCGGGTGATGGGCACCGGCCGCAGCGACTACCCCAACCAGATCAACAACGTGCTGGCCTTCCCTGGCGTGTTCAAGGGGGCGCTGTCGGTGCGGGCGAAGTGCATCAACGACGCGATGAAGGTGGCGGCGGCGAAGGCCATCGCCGGGCTCATCGGCGGCGATGAGCTGAACGAGGACTATATCATCCCCGGCGCCTTTGACGACCGGGTGGCCCCGGCCGTGGCCGCCGCGGTGGCCGCCGCCGCCAAAGAAAGCGGGGTGGCCCGGCTGTGAGAGAGATCAAGGCCGCGGCCATCGCCGAAGCGGTGGCCGCCCTGTGCATCGAGGCCAACGCCCACCTGCCCGCGGACGTGGAAGCCGCCCTGGCCGCCGCCCGGGCCGCCGAGCCCTGGCCGCTGGCAAAGCACACCCTGGGCCTTCTGGAAAAGAACCTGGAGATGGCAAACGCCTGCGCCCTGCCCATCTGCCAGGACACCGGCATGGCTGTGGTGTTCGCGGAAGTGGGCCAGGAGGTGCACATCGACGGCGATTTTGAGGCCGCGGTGAACGAGGGGGTGCGCCGGGGCTACGGCGAGGGGTACCTGCGCAAGAGCATCGTGGGCGACCCCCTGCGCCGGGTCAACACCGGCGACAACACCCCCGCCGCTTTGCACCTGCGCCTTGTGCCCGGCGACAAGCTGCGGCTGACGGTGGCCCCCAAGGGCTTCGGCAGCGAGAACATGAGCCGCCTTGCCATGCTGCGCCCCGCCGACGGGGTGGAAGGGGTGGAGCGCTTCGTGCTGGAAACGGTGCGGCTGGCGGGCCCGAACCCCTGCCCGCCCATGGTGCTGGGCGTTGGCATCGGCGGCAGCTTCGACGGGGTGGCCCTGCTGGCAAAGCAGGCGCTGCTGCGCCCGCTGGACAAACCCAACCCGGACGGATACTACGCCGCTTTGGAGAAAAAGCTGCTGGCGGCAGTGAACGAACTGGGCATCGGGCCCCAGGGCTTTGGCGGCAAGACCACCGCCCTGGGCCTTGCCATCGAGACCGCCCCCACCCATGTGGCGGGGCTGCCGGTGGCGGTGAACGTGAGCTGCCACGCCACCCGGCGGGCCAGCGCGGAATTGTGAGAGGGAGGGCGCGAAGATGGAACACAGATTGACCACTCCCTGCACCCGCGAGGCGCTGGCCGCCCTGCGTGCGGGAGACACGGTGCTTCTTTCCGGCGTTGTGTACACCGCCCGGGACGCGGCCCACAAGCGGATGATGGAATACCTGGACAAGGGCGAGCCGCTCCCCTTCCCCCTGGAGGGCAGCGCGGTCTACTATGTGGGCCCCACGCCGGAACAGCCCGGGCGGGTCATCGGTTCGGCGGGCCCCACCACCAGCGGGCGGATGGACCCCTACTCCCCCCGGCTCATCGCGCTGGGCCAGCGGGTGATGATCGGCAAGGGCGCCCGGGACAAGGCCGTGAAGGAGGCCCTGCAAAAAGAGGGCGGCGTGTATCTGGCGGCCCTGGGCGGCGCGGGCGCGCTGATGGCCGCCTGCGTGAAGGAATTGGAGGTCATCGCCTGGCCGGACCTGGGCTGCGAGGCGGTGCGGCGGCTGGTGGTGGAGGACATGCCCCTCACCGTAGTGCTGGACCCCGTGGGCGGCGACCTTTACGAGAGCGGCCCGGCGGCCTATCTGGCGGCGCGGTGAGCGCTCGGGGCGGCCCCTGCCTTTTCGGGGCGCGGCCCTGTTTTCACCGCCCGCCGCTTTGGCCCTTTGCCCGGCCCGCGAAGCGCGGCGCAGAGAGCGGCAGACCCGCTTTTTTTCGTGGGCCTTCCCCGGCGCGCGGCCCCTGCCGGCTGTCCCCCCCCCGCCTGCCGGCGGCATTTCCCCTGCCGCGCGAGGGGCGAAAGGGTCTTTTTCTTCCGCCATCCCCGCCCTCTGCTTTGCCGCTTTAATCTGGTAAAAAATTTGTGCTTGACAAATGCCGCGGGCTGTGGTTTAATGACAGTAAATCAATGAGGCGGAGATAAAACTGCACAGCGCGCCTACCAGAGAGCCCGGATGCTGGAAACGGGCGGAAAGCGGGGCAGACAAATGGACCGCCGAGAGCAAGGTGAACGGGGCAAGGCCCTCAGTAGCTGCGCCGGGAGGCTCCCGTTACAGGGCGCAGGGCGTGTTGGCGCCCTCACGAGAGGCCCGCTTTCAAAAGCCGGGCAAACAAGGTGGCACCGCAGGTTTTTCTAAAGACCTGTCCTTGTAGCAATGCAAGGACAGGTCTTTTTTATTTCTTTTTCGAAGGGAGGCGCCGGACATGGCAAAACTCAGACCCCGCAACCGTTTCTCCACACGATGGCGCCGATGGCGACCTTTCAGCTGACCGCCATCCGACCTTTGAGCAAGAAAGAAACGAGGTACATACCATGAAAAAGAATCGCCTTTTCGCCGCCGTCACCGCCGCCGCCCTGGCCCTGTCGCTGGCCGCCTGCGGCTCCGCGCCCGCTTCCACCGCCTCCACCGGCACTTCCGTCTCCGGCAGCGCCGACGGCGAGAGCTTCAAGGTGGGCATCGTGCAGTACACCAGCCACTCCAGCCTGGACGAGATCTGCACCGCCATCCAAAGCGAGCTGACCGCCCTCTCCGAGGAAAGCCGTGCCGCCGGCGGCCCGGCCATCGAGTTCGAGGTGCAGAACGGCCAGGCGGACACCGCCACCCTGAACGACATCTGCAAGCTGTTCGTCTCCGAGGGCGTGGACCTCATCATCCCCATCGCCACCCCCGCCGCCACCGCCGCGGCCGCCGCAGTGCAGGGCACCGACATCCCCCTGGTCTACAGCGCGGTGACCGACCCCGTGGGCGCTCAGCTGGCGGACAGCATGGACGCTCCCGGCCAGAACATGACCGGCACCAGCGACTACATCGACACCAACAAGATCCTGGACCTGGCCCTGGCGGCCGACCCGGACCTCAAGACCCTGGGCCTCATTTATAACCTGGGCGAGACCAACAGCGTGACCACCATCGAGAACATGAAACCCGTTCTGGAAGAAAAGGGCATCACCGCGGTGGAGAGCACCGTGACGAACGCCGGCGAGGTGCAGATGGCCGCCCAGAACCTGCTGGCGCAGGGTGCCGAGGCCATCTTCGTGCCCATCGACAACACCGTGGCCGACGGCATGGCCGTGCTGGCCACCACCGCCATCGAGGCGGGGGTGCCGGTGTACACCGCGGCGGACAGCCTTGTGCGGGACGGCGGCCTTGCCACCACCGGCGTGAACTACACCAAGCTGGGCGAGCTGACCGCCCAGATGGCGGTGGACGTGCTGAACGGGGCCGACCCCGCCGCCACCCCGGTGCAGGTGCTGAACGACGGCATCACCACCGTGAACACCACCACCGCCGCGGCTCTTGGCATCGACCCGGAAATTTTTGACCTGACCGGCGAAGGCTACATCGCCGTGGAGTGACCGAAAGCACAGCGGGCTCCGCCCTCCAGCGCCCCCGCGCACCGGATGCGCGGCGTGCGGGGGGCGGGTCCGCCTGTTTGCCGGCGTTTTCTATTTTTGCTTAAAGGAGCGTTTTTCATGACCGCAATGCTTTTGGAGAGCGCGGTGGAGCAGGGCTTCATCTACGCGCTGGTGGCGCTGGCGCTGTATCTCTCCTACCGGGTGCTGGACATCGCAGACCTGACCACCGACGGCACCTTTGTGCTGGGCAGCGCCGTTTCCGCCGTGTTTTCCGCCGCGGGCAGGCCGGTGCTTGGCCTTGTGCTGGCCTTCTTCGCCGGATGCGCGGCGGGCTTCGTCACCGCCTTCCTGCACACCCGCATGAAGGTGCAGGCCATCCTGGCGGGCATCATCACCATGACCGGGCTTTACACCATCAACCTGTGGACCATGGGCAACCGGGCGGACCTGCCCCTGCTCAAGGCGGACACGGTGTTCACCCGGGCGGCGGCCCTGCTGGGCGGCGAGTGGAGCAAGCTCGCCGTCTGCGCCGCCATCACCATCGCCGCCGCCGCGGCCATGGCCCTCTTCCTCAAGACCCAGATCGGCCTGTCCATCCGGGCCACCGGCGACAACCGGGACATGGTCTCCGCCTCCTCCATCGACCCGGCCTTCACCATCACCGTGGGCCTGTGCATCGCCAACGGCTGCACCGCCCTCTCCGGCGGCGTGCTGGCCCAGTACCAGATGTCCAGCAGCATGAGCCTGGGCACCGGCGTGGTGGTCATCGGTCTGGCCAGCCTCATCATCGGCGAGATGTTCACCCGCCGGGGCGGCGTGTGGCGCGGGGTGACCGCCGCGGTCATCGGCTCCATCGTCTACCGGGTGCTGATGGTGTTCGCCCTGCGCACCAGCGCCAACCCCTCCAACCTCAAGCTCATCAGCGCCGTCATCGTGGCGGTGGCCATCAGCTGGCCCGCCCTCACCGCCTGGATCAAGCTGACCCGGCGCAAGCTGGCCGCCAAAGAAAAGGAGGTGCGCTGAAATGCTCACCCTCACTGGCATCACCAAGACCTTCAACCCCGGCACCCTGAACGAAAAAAAGGCCCTGCAGGGCATCGACCTGCACCTGGCCGCGGGGGACTTTGCCGCCATCGTTGGGTCCAACGGCGCGGGCAAGTCCACCCTGTTCAACGCCATCGCCGGCAACTTCTTCACCGACACCGGCCGCATCCTGCTGGACGGGCGGGACATCACCTTTGAAAAGGAGCACCGCCGCAGCCGCGAGATCGGCCGGCTGTTCCAGGACCCCCTGCGGGGCACCGCCCCCCACATGACCATCGAGGAGAATCTGGCGCTGGCCTATCTGCGGGCGGCCAAGGTGGGGTCGGGCTTTTCCCGCATCTCCGCCAAGGAGCGCGCGCTGTTCCGGGAGCGGCTGGCCCAGCTGGGCCTGGGCCTGGAGGACCGGATGAAGCAGCCGGTGGGGCTGCTCAGCGGCGGCCAGCGGCAGGCGCTGACCCTTCTGATGGCCACGCTGGTGACCCCGAAGCTGCTGCTGCTGGACGAGCACACCGCCGCCCTGGACCCGGCCACCGCCGAAAAGGTGCTGGCGCTGACCACCTCCATCGTGGCGGAGCGGAAGCTCACCTGCCTGATGATCACCCACAACATGCACAGCGCCCTGGAACTGGGCAACCGCACCCTGATGATGGACGACGGCCGCATCGTGCTGGACGTGAAGGGTGAGGAGCGGGCGAAGATGACGGTGGACGACCTGCTGGCCGCCTTCAGCAAGAACGCCGGCCGCGCCATGGAGAACGACCGCATCCTGCTCTCCACCGTGGAGTGAACCGCCCCGGCGCTCATACAATGCAAAAAGGCCCCCGGCCGCGCTGAACGCGCGGGCCGGGGGCCTTCTTTGTTGACGGAAGGTTCAGGAAGCCTGTTTCAGATGGGCTTCAAAGCCGCTGGAGTAGACCACTTCGTCCTCCTCGTTCATCATCCACATGGCCTCCACGTTCTCCAGGCTCTCCACCAGGGCCTGCCCCTCTTCCAGCGGCATGCAGTAAAGGCCGGTGGACAGGCAGTCGGCAAGGCCGGAGTCCGGGGCGAGCACGCTCACCGCCGAATAGTAGTTCGCGGGCATCAGGGTGTCCGGGTCGATGAGGTGGTGGTAGCGCACGCCGTCCAGCTCATAGTAGCGCTGGTAGTTGCCGCTGGTGACCAGGGACATGTCCTCCACCTCCACCACGGCCACGTACCCGCCCGACTCGGCGGGCACGATGTCGGCGGTGGTGGTCCAGGGGTTCTGGATGCCGCCGGTCCAGCGGGAACGATCGGGCTTGTGGCCGATGCTGCGCAGGTTGCCGCCCACGCTGATGAGGGCGCTCTTGAGGCCCCGCTCCTCGGCGGCCCGGGCCACCATCTCTGCGGCGTAGCCCTTGCCCACGCTGCCCACGTCCAGCTGCATCTCCGGGTCGGCGAAATAGACGGTGGAGGCCTCCTCGTCCAGGATGAGGTCATCAATATTGCAATGCTCTGCGGCGGCCTCCAGCTCCTCCATGGAGGGCACGGCGGCCTGGGCGGGGTCGTCCAGCGCGGCCTCCCGGTAGTTGTGCCAGATCTTGAGCACCGTGCCGAAGGCCACGTTCATCTTGCCGCCGGTGGTCTCGTGCATGCTTTTGGCCTCGGTCAGAAGGCCCATGATGCGCGCGTCCACCGTCACGGGGCCCTGGCCCGCCTGGGCGTTCACGTCCCGCAGGTTGGTCACCCCGGAGTAGGAATAGTAGATGTCATACAGCTGGTGATACTCCACAAGGTCGGCGTGGAGGGCCTCCATCTGGCGGTCCCATTCCTCCTGGCTCTCGGCGTAGCCGATGACGGTGGTGACGGTGTCGAACACGTCGAACCAGCTCACGGTGTAGCGCTCGTACCCGGCCAGTTCCGGGTCCTGGGGCGCGGAGGAGGACGCTCCCCCGCCGCCGCAGCCGCTCAGCAGCCCGGCGCACACCGCAAGGCCCAGCACAAAACTCACAACTCGTTTGCCCATGGCTTCTCCTTTTTCAAAGGGCGGCTTTCCGCCGCCGGATGGAAAAAAGGGGCCGGGCCTTGC
The DNA here is from genome assembly GCF_048526665.1 of Candidatus Allofournierella excrementavium. Classification (NCBI taxonomy): domain Bacteria; kingdom Bacillati; phylum Bacillota; class Clostridia; order Eubacteriales; family Oscillospiraceae; genus Allofournierella; species Candidatus Allofournierella excrementavium. The sequence continues at coordinate 146,794 of NZ_DBGFPE010000005.1, read as the reverse complement.
GGCCCAGCCCCGGGGTTCTATCTGTTCTCAGGCAGCTGCCTTCGATCAGGCCATGGCGCGGCCCACCGCGTCGATGAAGGCCACCACGTTCATGGTGCAGGAAGCAGCCAGGTCGGCCACGTCGGGAGCGCTGTGCTCGCCGGTCACGCCGATGGCGCTGACCTCAGCGGCGGTCTTGCCGGTCAGGTAAGCAGCGAAGGCGTTGGCCTGCTCGTTCCACTCCTTGCCGATGGGGCTGGCAGCGCGCATGCCGTAGTCGTCGCCCTGCTCCATCTTGGGAACGATGGTCTCGCTCTTCGGGGTCACGGTGCCCTCGGTGGTGACATCGAACTTGGCCTGGGTGCAGTTCAGCAGGGTGCTGGTGACCTTGCCGTCCTTGTCGTAGGTGACAGCGGCGTAGGTGGTGTCGGTCTGGACCAGACCAGCCTCGTCAGCGGTGGGCAGCTTGGAAGAGCTCATCTCGGTGGACAGGCCCAGGCCCAGGGTATCCTCGGCGGTGGCGCCCAGATCCTGAGCGTTGTTGCAAGCCTCCACGATGGCGGCCTTGATGTCCACCACGTTCATGGTGCAGGAAGCAGCCAGGTCGGCCACGTCGGGGGCGTTGTGCTCGCCGGTCACGCCGATGGCCTCCACCTCAGCGGCGGTCTTGCCCACAACGTAAGCAGCGAAGGCGTCAGCCTGCTCGTTCCACTCCTTGCCGATGGGGCTGGCAGGGGTCATGCCGTAGTCAGTGCCCAGCTCCTGCTTGGACTTGAAGGTCAGGGAGGTGTCGAAGCTGCCGTCAGCGTTCACGGGCACCTTGTTCTGAGCCACGTCGATCTTGCAGGAAACGATCTTGCCGTCCTCGTCAACGGTCACGGCGGCGACAGTGCTGTCCACCTGAGCCAGACCGGTCTCATCAGCGGAAGCGTTGGTGCCGCTCAGGCTGGAGACGATGGCGATACCGGTCTTGACCTTCTTGGCAGAGCCGCCGCAAGCGGTGAAGCTCAGAGCCAGAGCCAGGACCATGACCAAAGCCAAAACTTTTTTCATGTTGTCTTACTCCTCTCAAAAACGAACATATACATCCATTTTGCCCTTTTACGGGCAGCAACCCTATTATACCTATGTGACATATGTTTGTCAATGTCAATTGGTGGGTAAAAGATGACAGAATGGTTCCAATCCTGCGAATTTTTTCTTATTTGTCATTCTTTTGCACCGCCCGATGCTCGGCGTGCAGTTCTTCCAGCAGGGCGGCAAAGGTCCAGGCGCGGTTGGTGTCGGTGACCACCGCCTTGAGGGGGATGCGCACCCCCGCGGCCTTCAGCCCGTCGAGAAAGGCATCCAGCGCCTTGCGGTCCAGCCCCCACAGCACCAGCGCGGGGGTGGGGTCCGCCGGGGAAAGGGGCTCCCTGCCCTCCCCCGCCCCGGGCAGGCCGCAGAGGTCGGCCACCGTGCGGCCCAGGTCCTGTTCTTCCACGGTGCGCAGGCGCACCCCGGCCCCGGCGCAGACTTTTTCCAGCCCGCTGCCTTGCGGCACCTTCCAGGCGAGCGCGGCGGCAGGCGGCAGAGCGGCGATGTGTGCTTTCATATTTATATGACCTCCCAAAGGGCGCGGCGGGCGGCCCCCAAAAGCTTTGGCGGCCGCGGCGCATGGCCCTCTTCTTTAAATACTATACTATATGGGGATGATACCACATTTTTCGCCCGGCTGGCAACGCGCCCGGCCCGTTTATAAATTTTTTGTGAAAACACTTGACAATCCCCAGGGGCAGGAATACAATATTAGCAGTCGAAGCACGAGAGTGCTAAAACTAAGAATCTTTCCAAGTTGGACCGCTTTCTCAAGGGGGGACGGACTGTATGAATACAAACAAATATACGCAAAAAACGCTGGAGGCGCTGCAAAGCGCCCAGCAGCTGGCCATCGAGTACCAGAACCAGGCGCTGGAGCCTGAGCACCTTCTGGCCGCGACTGCCAGCCAGCAGGACGGGCTCATCCCGCAGCTGCTGATGAAGCTGGGCGTGGAGCCGGGCAACTTTGCCGCGGCTGCCGCCCAGAAGGTGGCGGCTCTGCCCCATGTGACGGGCTCGGGCCGTGAGCCGGACAAAATCTATATCTCAGCGGCCACCGACAAGGTGCTCACCGCCGCCGAGCACACCGCCGAAAGCATGAAGGACGAATACGTCAGCGTGGAGCATCTGTTCCTGGCGCTGATCGAACAGCCCAACGAGGCGGTGCGGCAGGTGCTGCGCAGCTTCGGCATCGACAAGAACCGCTTTCTGGAGCAGCTTGCCACCGTGCGGGGCAGCCAGCGGGTGACCAGCGACCACCCGGAGGAGACCTACGACGCGCTGAAGAAGTACGGCCAGGATCTGGTGGAGCTGGCCCGCCAGCAGAAGCTGGACCCGGTCATCGGCCGTGACACCGAAATTCGGAACGTCATCCGTATTCTGTCCCGCAAGCGCAAGAACAACCCCTGCCTCATCGGCGAGGCCGGCGTGGGCAAGACCGCCATCGCGGAGGGCCTGGCCCAGCGTATCGTGCGCGGCGACGTGCCGGAGAACCTGAAAAACCGCACCATCTTCAGTCTGGACATGGGCGCGCTGGTGGCGGGCGCAAAGTACCGGGGCGAGTTTGAGGAACGGCTCAAGAGCGTTCTGAACGAGGTGAAGAAGAGCGAGGGACAAATCATCCTGTTCATCGATGAACTTCACACCATCGTGGGCGCGGGCAAATCCGACGGCGCCATGGACGCGGGCAACCTGCTGAAGCCTCTGCTGGCCCGGGGCGAGCTGCACTGCATCGGCGCCACCACCCTGGACGAGTACCGCCAGTACATCGAGAAGGACCCGGCCCTGGAGCGCCGGTTCCAGCCGGTGCAGGTGGACCAGCCCACGGTGGAGGACACCATCTCCATCCTGCGCGGCCTGAAGGAGCGCTACGAGGTGTTCCACGGCGTGAAAATTCAGGACAGCGCCCTCATCGCGGCGGCTACCCTGTCCAACCGCTATATCACCGACCGTTTCCTGCCGGACAAGGCCATCGACCTGGTGGACGAGGCCTGCGCCATGATCCGCACCGAGATGGACTCCATGCCCTCGGAACTGGACGACCTGCGCCGCAAGATCATGCAGCACGAAATTGAAGAGGCCGCCCTGAAAAAGGAGACCGACGCGCTGAGCGCCCAGCGGCTGGCGGCGCTGCAAAAGGAACTGGCCGAGATGCGCGCGAAGTTCAGCGCCATGAAGGCCCAGTGGGACAACGAGAAGTCCAGCATCGGCAGCGTGCAGAGCCTGCGTGAGGAAATCGAAAAGACCAATGCGGCCATCGAGAAGGCCGAGCGGGAGTACGACCTGAACAAGGCCGCCGAACTGAAGTACGGCAAGCTGCCGGAGTTGAAGAAACAGCTGGCGGAGCAGGAGAAGAAGGCGGAGGCCGCGGGCGAAAAGCAGGATAACCTGCTGCGCGACCGGGTCACCGACGAGGAAATTGCCCGCATCGTGGCCCGCTGGACCGGCATTCCCGTGGAGAAGCTGGTGGAGGGCGAGCGCGAGAAGCTGCTGGGCCTGGAGGACATCCTGCACAAGCGGGTCATCGGCCAGGACGAGGCGGTGCAGAAGGTCACCGAGGCCATCCTGCGCAGCCGGGCCGGCATTGCGGACCCGAACCGCCCCATCGGCAGCTTTTTGTTCCTGGGCCCCACCGGCGTGGGCAAGACCGAGCTGGCCAAGGCCCTGGCCCAGGCCCTGTTCGATGACGAGAAGAACATGATCCGCATCGACATGACCGAGTATATGGAGAAGTTCAGCGTCAGCCGCCTCATCGGCGCCCCTCCGGGATACGTGGGCTATGAGGAGGGCGGCCAGCTGACCGAGGCGGTGCGCCGCCATCCCTACAGCGTGGTGCTGTTCGACGAGGTGGAAAAGGCCCACCCCGACGTGTTCAACATCCTGTTGCAGGTGCTGGACGACGGGCGCATCACCGACAGCCAGGGCCGTGTGGTGGACTTCAAGAACACCATTATCATCCTCACCAGCAACCTGGGCAGCCAGTATATCCTGGACGGCATCGGCCCGGACGGCTCCATCAGCGCCGAGGCCCGCACCGCGGTGGAGGGCCTGCTCAAGACCCAGTTCCGGCCGGAGTTCTTGAACCGGCTGGACGAAATCGTCTTCTACAAGCCCCTGACCCGGGAGGAGATCGGCGGCATCGTGGAGCTGCAGCTGGCCGACCTGCGCCAGCGTCTGGCCGAAAAGCAGCTGAGCCTCGCGGTGACCGACGCGGCCAAGGCCTTCATCATCGACGCGGGCTACGACCCCGTCTATGGCGCGCGGCCGCTGAAGCGGTTCATCCAGAGCAAGGTGGAGACCCTCATCGCCCGTCAGATCATCGGCGGCGCCCACAACGCCGGCGACACCCTGACGGTGGACGTGGAGAACGGCCAGCTGGTGCTGCGCTGACAGTTTTGAACAAAGAACGGCCCGCCCCGTGGAAAACACGGGGCGGGCCGCTTTTTTGTTTTCAGCCGTTGTGCCGGTAGAGGGTGTAGCCGGAGAACTCATAGAATTCCGCCCGGCCGCTCACGGCGGTGTACTCCCGGGCGATGAGGTCGGCCACGTCGGCGTTGGTCACATTGCCCACCACCAGCCAGGCCGGCGGGTCCGCTTCCAGACGGGCGGCCTGCTCGGCGGCCATCTCCGGGTCGGCGGCGCTCTGCCACTCCTGGTGGATGAAGTAGTTCTGGCAAGGGCGGATGTCGGTGGCAAGATACCACTGGGCGTCCACCTCCCAGGCCAGCACCGAGTCCCGCTCGCCGGCGGGGATGACCGCCGCCATGCTGCGGGCGATGTTGTTGTAGTCCGCTGTTTCGTTTGGATAGCGGGCCATGAAGCTGTCCCGCTGCCAGCCGGGCAGCCGCGCCGCAAGGCTGACGAGATAGGCCCCCGCCAGCACCAGCGCCAGCCAGCCGGCGGCACGCTTTGCCGCGGCTTTGTCCTCCGCCCACAGCTTCCACGCCATGCCCAGCGCCAGGGGCACCAGCGGCGCGGCGATCATGAAGTAGTGCAGGTAGGGCCGGTTGGAGAAAAGCAGATACATGTTCAGCCCGGCGGTGAGCAGCGCCGCCCAGCCCAGGGGCCGCCGGGGCGCGCGCAGGATGCACAGAAGGGCCAGCACCGCCAGCAGCAGCACCGGCGCGCCGAAGTCCAGCACCGTGCGCCGGAAGGTGGCGGAGGCCCAGGGAGAGCCGCCGTAGTAATCGGTGAGGGAAAACTCGGTGGCATAGAGCAAATTGTAGCCGATGGTGCCGTAGAGCATCTGCCCCAGCGCGCCGTAAAAAGCGAAGTAGACGCAGAAGGGCGCGGTGACGGCAGCAAACCCGCCCAGGAAGGCGGCGGCGTTTTTGCCCAGCGCCGCCCATTGCTTTTTAAACAGGGTGTGAAGGGTGATGACCAGCACAAAGCAGCAGATGCTCACCGCGCTGGTGACCCGCAGCAGCAGGATGGCCCCGAAGGAGAGGCCGTAGACCGCCGCGTACCGCCAGGGGTGGGGCGTGTCGGGGTCCTTTTTCAGCCCCTCGCACCAGCCCGCGGCCATCCACAGGCTGGCGGCGATGAAGGGCAGGGCGTACTCCTCGGTCATGTTGCCCTCGTCGAAGGTGCGGGCCAGATACACCAGGGCCACCCCCGCCGCCAGCACCGCCCCCGGCCGGGGCAGATACACCCGGCCAAGCTTGTAGAGGAAGAAGAGGGTGGCGGCAAGGCTCACCGTCTGGGGCACCAGGATGCCCGCCCGGCCGTGGAGCCAGTAGCCCAGCATGTCGATGAAGAAGATGAGCGGGCCCTTGTGGTCAAAGAGGTCCCGGTAGGGCACCGAGCCTTGGGCCCAGTATTTGCCGATGGTCTGGAAGATGGCGGAGTCGTAGCCGCAGTAGCCCGGCCAGAGGAAACTGGTGGAATAGGAAAAGCGCAGTAGGAAGGCCGCCGAAACGCCCAGCAGGCCCACGGCGATCGCCGCACAGGCCCAGCGCTTTTTGGAACCGCTCATCCGCCCGCTCCCCCTTTCGGTTTTGATAACAGAAACAGCGTACCACAAAACGGGCCAAAAGGCAATCCGCCGGGCGGCGGAGCGCCCGGGCGGATTTGGCGGCCCGCTTTGCGCATATCGCACAAAACCTCATTTTCTATTTTGTAAACGTCGTCGATTTTTCCCTCTATCAAAGGGGCGCGGCGGGGTGTATAATGTGCGAGGAAATCCAGGCGGGGCCGCGCCCCAAAGGAGGAACGGATATGGAACGCACCGCCACGGGCGAGATGCAGTTTTCGCTTCTGAAGATGACCTGGCCGGTCTTTATCGAACTGCTTTTGCAGATGCTGGTGGGCAACATCGACCAGATCATGCTCAGCCACTACAACGAGACGGCGGTGGCCGCGGTGGGCAACGCCAACCAGATCATGAACACGCTGATCTTGACCTTCACGGTCATCAGTCTGGCGGCCACCATCCTGCTGAGCCAGTATCTGGGGGCGCGGCAGCTGGGCAAGGTGCGCCAGATCTACACCCTGGCCGCGGGGCTGAATCTGGTGCTGAGCCTTGTCATCACCGTGGGGCTGCTGCTGGGGGCGGACGGTCTGTTCGCCATCATGCAGGTGCCGCCCGAGGCGGTGCCGGAGGCCCGCAGCTACCTGCTCATCGCGGCGCTCAGCCTGCCCTGTCAGGCACTGATGCTCACCTTCAGCGCTTTCCTGCGGGCCCACGCCCACATGCTGGTCATCATGTGCTCCACCGGCGCCATCAACCTCATCAACATCGTGGGCAACACCGCCTTCATCTACGGCCTGGGGCCCCTGCCCCGGCTGGGCGCGGCGGGCGCGGCGCTGAGCACCAGCCTGTGCCGCACGGCGGGCATGCTGATGATGCTGTTCGCCTTTTTCAAGAGCGTGGAGGGGGCCACCCTGAGCCCCAGGGTGCTGCGGCCCTTCCCCACCGACCTGCTGCGCCGGCTTTTGAGCATCGGCCTGCCCGCCGGGGGCGAAGGCCTTTCCTACAATCTGTCCCAGAGCACCAGCCTCGTGTTCGTGAACACCATCGGCACCTACGCGGTGACCGCCCGCATGTACATGAACATGTTCGCCCAGGTGTGCTACATGCTGGTGAACGCGGTGAGCCAGGCCGCGGGCATCATCATCGGCTACTGCATCGGCGCAAGAGATTTTGACCGGGCCGACCGGGAGAACTGGCGGGTGCTGCGCCTTTTCGCCCCGGTGACGATGGGCATCGCCCTGCTGCTGGCCATCTTCGCAAGGCCGCTGTTCAGCCTGTTCACCACCGACGAGCGGGTCATCGCGCTGGGCTGCCGCACCATGTGGGTGGAGGTGGTGCTGGAGATAGGCCGCGCCTTCAACATCGTGCTGGTGCGCAACCTGCAGGCGGTGGGCGACGTGAAGTTCCCGGTGGCGCTGGGCATTCTGAGCCAGTGGATCGTGGGCGTGGGCATCGCCTGGCTGTTCGGCATCTACCTGGGCTGGGGCCTGGTGGGCATCTGGATGGCCTTCGCCCTGGACGAGAACCTGCGCGCCGTGCTGTTCATCATCCGCTGGAAGGCGGGCAAGTGGCGCAGCATCAAAACGGTATAAAAAAATGCCTGCGGCAGTTTTTGCCGCAGGCGTTTTTTGTCTGTTCAGAAGGGCGGGGCGTCCTCGTCCTTTTCCTCCTCGGGGGCCGGGGGCGTCCAGGGCTCCGAGTCCAGAAAGGCGCTTTTGGCCTCGATGGCGTCCCGGGGGATGGCGTTGAAGGCCTCCTCCAGCCAGGCCCTGGCCGCGTCGACGCCCTCCTGCCCGAAGGGGAAGACGGCAGTCTCCACATGCTCGGTCTTTTCCAGGCACCAGGGGCCCAGCCACCACCAGGCCCGCAGCTCGTCCCCCTGGCGCAGGGTCTTGTAGTTGAACTGGCCCGCGTTGCCGGAGACGGGGTTGCCGTTTTTGTACCACTGAAGGGGATAATAGGGATAGTTGAACCGTATCACGCGCCGCGCCGCCTTTCTCTGCCTTGGATGGGGCCGCCTCTTGCATCCCGGCCCGGATTATTTTATTATAGTGAAGAAATGCAGACTTTGCAAATCCTCTTTCCGAAAAGGGAGGTCGGGCCATGGGGGCCGAACAGAGCGAACTTGTGTTTGAAACGGTGGCGCTGGCGGGAGAGATCCTCGTGTCCAGCGGGGCGGAAATTTTCCGCGTCACCGAGACGATGGAGCGCATCGCCGCGGCCTATGGCTGCGAGGGATTCGAGCCCTTTGTGCTGAGCAACGGCATCATGATGACCGCCAGCGACGGCCGCCAGCACTGCCTTGCCAAGGTGCGGCACATCCCCCTCTCCGGCAGCCGGCTGGACAAGGTGGACGCGGTGAACCAGCTCAGCCGGGAGATCGCCCAGGGGATGCACACCCCTGAAGAGGCCCATGCCCGCCTTCTGGAGATACAGGACATGCCCCGGCGGCCCCGCTGGCAGCAGGTGCTGGCCAGCGGCGTGGGCGCGGGGTCCTTCTGCTACATCTTCGGCGGCACCCTGGCGGACGGGGCCGCCGCCTTTGTGGCGGGGCTGGTGCTCTATCTCTATCTGCTGGTGGCGGTGCGGGGCCGGCTTTCCAAAATCGCCGCAAACATCACCGGCGGCGCGCTGGTGTGCGCGGTGGCCATCCTGCTCACCCGCCTGGGCCTCGGCAGCCAGCTGAGCATGGTCACGGTGGGCTCGCTGGTGCCCCTGCTGCCGGGCGTGGCCTTCACCAACGCCATCCGCGACATCGCCGACGAGGACTATATCTCCGGCGCGGTGCGCATGCTGGACGTGTTTCTGGTGGTGGTGTGCATGGCCTTTGGCGTGGGGCTTGTGATGGCCCTCTGGGCCGGGCTGGGAGGTGTGCTGGCATGACCGTGTGGCGTTTTTGTTCCGAAGTGTTTTTCGCGGGCCTGGGCACCATGGCCTTTTCCCTCATCTTCCATGTGCCCGCCCGCTACTATCCCCGCTGCGGCCTCACCGGGGCCGCCGGGTGGCTGGTGTTCATCGCCCTGCGCGGGCCCCTGGGCGCTTTAACGGCCACCTTCTTCGCCACCCTGGCGGTGGTGCTCATCAGCCGTTTTTCCTCGGTGCAGCTGCGCTGCCCGGTGACCATCTTCCTCATCTCCGGCATCTTTCCGCTGGTGCCGGGGCTTGGCATCTACCAGACGGCCTACGCCCTGGTGGAGGGAGACCTGGCCGGGGCCAGCCTCACCGGCTTTGAGACCGTGAAGCTGGCGGCGGCCATGGTGCTGGCCATTCTGGTGGGCTTTGAGGTGCCCGCCGGGTGGTTCGCCCGGATGGCTGCCCCCTTCCGCGGGCGCTGAAAAGGAGGCTATTTTCCATGTGGGTGCTGTGGGCGTTCGGCTCGGCGCTGTGCGCGGGGCTGTCCTCGGTGCTGGCCAAGTGCGGCGTGAAGCACACCGGTTCCACCCTGGCCACCGCTCTGCGCACCGTAGTGGTACTGGCCATGGCCTGGGCCGTGGTGTTTCTGGCGGGGGCGCAGGCGGGCGTTGCGGGCATCTCCCCCGCCGGGTGGGCCTTTCTGGTGCTCTCCGGCCTTGCCACCGGCGCGTCCTGGCTGTGCTACTTCAAGGCGCTGCAATTGGGAGACGTGAACCGGGTGGTGCCGGTGGACAAGCTGAGCACCGTACTTACCATCCTTTTGGCCTTCGCTTTCCTGGGCGAGGAGCCCAGCGGCCTTCGCCTTGTGTGCACGGCGGCCATCGGCGCGGGCAGCTGGCTGATGGCCTGGAAGCCCGGCGAACACGCCCCGCGGCCCGCGTCGGGCCACGGCTGGCTGTTCTATGCCCTGCTCTCGGCCTTTTTCGCCGCCCTCACCTCCATCCTGGCGAAGCTGGGCATGGCGGGCATCGACTCGAACCTGGGCACCGCCATCCGCACGGCGGTGGTGCTGGTGATGGCCTGGGCGGTGGCGCTGGCCACCAGCAAGACCAAAGGCCTGCGGGCCATGAGCGGCCGGGAGGGCTGGTTCATCGCCCTTTCCGGCCTTGCCACCGGCGGCTCCTGGCTGTGCTACTTCCGGGCGCTGCAGCTGGGCCCCGCCAGCGCGGTGGCCCCCATCGACAAACTGAGCATCCTGGTGACGGTGGCCTTCTCCCGGCTGGTGCTGGGCGAGCGGCTGGGCCGCCGGGCGGCGCTGGGCCTCGGGCTTTTGTGCGCCGGCACGCTGGGCATGCTGGCGGCGTGAGGGGCGCTATCTTTTTTGTGTGAGGTGTTGTTCATGGAGACGAACTGGCGGCAGACCGCCCGGTTTGCCTTCCGCCAGTCGCTGGGGGTGCTGTTCGGCTATGTGTTTCTGGGCACGGCCTTCGGCATCCTGCTGCGGCAGGCGGGGTTCGGGGCGCTGTGGTCCCTGGCCTTCAGCGGCCTTGTCTACGCGGGCAGCCTGCAGTTCGTGCTGGCGGGCTTTCTGGCCGCGCCCACGGCTCTGCCCACCGTGGCGCTGATGAGCCTGTTCATCAACGCGCGGCATCTGTTCTATGGGCTTTCCTTCATCGAGCGCTTCCGCTCCATGGGCAAAAAGCGCCCCTACATGATCTTCTCCCTCACCGACGAGACCTATTCCGTGCTCTGCGGCATGGATGAGGTGCCCGCCGGGGTGGACAAAAACGGCGCCATGTTCCTGGTGGCCCTGCTGGACCAGCTCTACTGGGTGGCGGGCAGCCTGCTGGGCACCTTTGCCGGCGGCCTGCCGCTAGACTTCACCGGCATCGACTTTTCCATGACGGCTTTGTTCCTTGTGATTTTTCTGGAGCAGTGGCGGGGGGCGAAAAGCCACCTGCCCGCCCTGCTGGGCCTGGGCTGCGGCGCGGTGTTCCTGCTGGCGCTGGGGCCGGACAACTTCCTGCTGCCCGCGCTCTGCACCACGGTGGCGGTGCTGCTGCTGGCGCGGCCGGTGCTGAACAGAGAAAAGGAGGCGGCGTGAAATGGAACTGTATCCCTTGTGGGTGCTGCTCATCGCCGCCGGGGTGACCCTGTTCACCCGGGCGCTGCCCTTCGCGGTGTTCGGCGGCAAGCGGGCCATGCCCGGTGCGGTGCGGTATCTGGGCGGAGTGCTGCCCGGGGCCATCATCGCCATTCTGGTGGTCTACTGCCTGAAGGGCCTGCCCGCCGCCGGAGGCATGGAGGCCGCCTTTCAGCTGGGGGCGCTGGCGGTGACGGCGGCGCTGCACCTGTGGCGGCGCAACACCCTTTTGAGCATTTTCGGGGGCACGGCGGTGTACATGCTGCTCATCCGGCTGCCTCTGTGAGAGAAAACAGGAAGGGCGGCCCCGCTTTTGCGGGGCCGCCCCTTTGTTATTTTCGTTTTCGCAGCAGGAAAAAGCCGGCCGCCAGCAGAGCCAGATACACCAGCCAGAAGGCGGCGCCGCGCAGCGCTTTGAAGGTCTCCCAGGGCATTTCCGTGTCCAGGAGGACAATAGCCGCCCGCGCTGTAAGAGAATACAGCGGCAGCGGCACGACGCCCGCCAGGTCCAGCCAGGCGGCCCAGAAGGGGCCCTTCTCCCCCGCCAGGGTCTGCCCGATGAAGTAGAGCGCCAGCCCCACCGCCTGGGCGGCAAAACCCGCACAGGCAGCGAAGGGGCGCAATTCCTGCCGGCCTGTGTGGGCAAGGAACAGCCCCGCGGCCACCAGGGCGGGCGAAGCCGCAAAGAGGATGCGCCCCGCCAGCTTTCGCCTTGCGGGCGCGGGCTCCTCCGCCGGGCGAACGCCCTTCAAAAGCCAGTCGGTGGTCACGCCGAACAATTCGCTGGCGGCCACGATCTTTTCCACGTCCGGCGAGCTCTGGCCGCTCTCCCATTTGGACACCGCCTGCCGGGAGACCCCCAGCCGCTCGGCCAGTTCCTCCTGGGACATGCCCTTTTCCTTTCGCAGCTGCTGCAGCCGCTGTGCTGTGTTCATGGGTCAGCGCCTCCTTTCGTTTCTCCCCCATCATAGCAGAAAGGGCGGTTGCGAAGCTACCCCCTTTGCCTGCCCTTTTGTCAACCGGCGGTTGCAATGCCGAAAAAAAGCGCCCGGGACCCATGGGTCCGGGCGCTTTTGCCTGTGTTTTTTTTACCGCTCCTCGCGGAAGTAGTTCACGCCGAGGCTGGCGGGGATGTGGGCGCCCTTGCTGCCCCGGATGCTGGTGATGACCAGGATGAGGGCAGTGATGAGGAAGGGCAGCATGTCGAAGAAGGCGTCGGGCCAGCCGGCCATGAAGCCCATCTTGTAGTATTTCAGCACCCGCAGCGCGCCGAACACGAAGGAGCCCAGGATGGCCACATGGGGCTTCCAGGCGGCGAAGATGACCAGGGCCACGGCGATCCAGCCCAGGCCGTTGACGCTGTTGGAGATCCACACGCCGCTGTTGATGATCATGGAGCAGTAGGCGCCGCCGATGCCGCAGATGCCGCCGCCCAAGAGGATGTTGATGTACTTCCAGCGGGTGACCTGGATGGAGGCGGCGTCCGCCGCGGCGGGGTTCTCGCCGATGGCCTGCACGTTCAGGCCGGTCTTGGTGCGGTAGAGGTAGAAGCCGCAGACGGCGGCCACCAGGATGCCGATGTAGACGAAGGGGTTGTAGCTGAACAGCAGCTCGCCCACCACCGGCAGGTCGCTCAGGCCCGGGATGGTTACGCTGCGCATCTGGGCGGTGACGTTCTCCGGCAGCTTGAGGGTGCTGGCGCCGCTCTTGTCCAGCATGTAAACGCCGATGAAGTTGGACAGGCCCACCCCGAAGATGGTCATGGTCAGGCCGGCCACGTTCTGGTTCGCCAGGAAAGTGACGGTGAGCACCGCGTAGATGAGGGCGCTGAGCACGCCCGCGGCAAAGGCCGCCAGCAGGGCCAGGGCGAAGTTGTCGGTGAGGTAGCCCGCCATGAAGCCGGCGCAGGCGCCGATGGCCATCATGCCCTCCACGCCCAGGTTCAGGTGGCCCACCTTTTCGTTGAGAATTTCGCCCACGGTGCCGAAGAGCAGCGGGGTGCCCGCGCCCACGGCGGCCACCAGGAATTTGATGAACAGGTCCATGACTCACTGGCCTCCTTTCGGCTGCTTTTTGCGCAAGGCGAAGCCGTAGCGCACGAAGAACTCACTGGCCAGAATGAAGAAGAGGATGACGCCCTGCAGCACGTCGGCGCTGTCGGCCGAGAGGCCGAACTCGCTCTGCACCACGCCGCTGCCCTTTTCCAGCACGCTGAACAGGAAGGAAACGACCAAGATCATGCCGGGGTTCAGCTGGCACAGCCAGGCCACGATGATGGCGGTGAAGCCCACGCCGCCGGCCACGCCCATGGAGAGGGTCATGTCGCTGCCGCCCACCTGGCACACGCCGGCGATGCCGGCGATGGCGCCGGAGAGGAACATGGTGCGCAGCACCACCTTTTTCACATGGATGCCGGCGTAGCGGGCGGTGTCCTGGCTTTCGCCCACCACGCTGATCTCGTAGCCCTGCTTGGTGTACTTCAGATACACCCAGACCAGCACCACCAGCACCAGCATGATGATCCAGCCGAAGTGCACGCCCAGCACCTTGTCCAGGCCGGCGTTTTTGTCAAAGCGGGCGATTTTGTTGAAGCCGTTGGCCCCTTCGTCCCGCCAGGGGCCGGACTGCAGCCAGGAGACGATGTGCAGCGCGATGTAGTTGAGCATCAGGGTGAACAGGGTCTCGTTGGTGTTCCAGCGGCTCTTGAACACCGCGGGCAGCAGGCCCCACAGGCCGCCGCCGATGGCGCCCGCCACGAACATCACCGCCAGCAGCAGCGGGTGGGGCCAGTCGGTGCAGAAGAGGGCGAACCAGCTGGCGAACACGCCGCCCATGATGAGCTGGCCCTCGCCGCCGATGTTCCAAAAGCGCATCTTGAAGGCCAGGGTCACGCCCAGGGCGCAGATGCACAGGGGGATGGTGTACTTGATGGTGGCCTGGATGGCCAGCGGGCTGCGGAACGCGCCCTTGACGATGGTGGCGTAGACCGCAAAGGGGTTCTGGCCGATGGCCAGGATGAAGATGCCGCCGGCCACAAGGCTCAGGGCCACCGCCGCAAGGCGCAGGGCCACCGTCTGGCGGCCCGAACGCTCGGCGTGCTTGACCGTGTGCAGCAGCGGCTCACAGTGGGTCTTGACAGTTGCAGGGGTGCTCATCGCTCCGCCGCCTCCTTCCGCTTTTCTTCCTCGCTCATTTCGCCGGTCATCATCAGACCGATCTGCTCCTTGGTGACCTCACCGGCCTTGACCACGCCGGTGACCTTGCCGTGGCAGAGCACCAGGATGCGGTCGCACAGTTCCAGCAGCACGTCCAGGTCCTCGCCGATGAACATCACCGCCACGCCCTTCTCCTTCTGCTTGTTCAAAAGGTCGTAGATGAGGTAGCTGGAGTTGATGTCCAGGCCGCGCACCGGGTAGGCGGTGATGAGAAGGTTCGGGTCGGATTCGATTTCCCGGCCCAGCAGCACCTTCTGCACGTTGCCGCCGCTCATCAGCCGCACCGGGGTCTCGATGCCCGGCGTGACGATGGACAGCTCTTCCACCAGCTTTTTGGCCAGCGCCCGGGCGGGGGCCCGGTCCACGAAGGGGCCCTTGCCGGAGCGGTAGCTTTTCAGCAGCATGTTGTCGGTCATGCCCATGCTGGCCACAAGGCCCATGCCCAGCCGGTCCTCGGGCACAAAGCTCATGGAGATGCCCAAATCGATGATGGCCTCGGGGCTCTTGCCCAGGATGTTCTCTTTTTTATAGAGCACCGCGCCCTTTTTGGCGGGCACAAGGCCGGCGATGCACTCGCACAGCTCCTTCTGGCCGCTGCCGGCAACGCCCGCCACGCCCAAAATCTCGCCGCTGTGGATGTGGAAGCTCACGTCGTCCAGGCCCAGGCTGCCGTCCGGCTTTTCCACCGTCAGGTCCACCACCTTCAGGATGGTGTGCACGTCTTTCGGCTCGGGGCGGCGGATGGCCAGGCTCACCGCGTGGCCCACCATCAGCTCGGTGAGGCGGTTCGTGTCCACTTCGGCGGTGGCCACGGTGTCCACGCTTTTGCCCTTGCGCAGGATGGTGACCCGGTCGCTGATGGCCAGCACCTCGTTCAGCTTGTGGGTGATGATGATGACCGCGCAGCCCTTGGCTTTCATCTGCCGCAGAATGTCGAAGAGCTTTTCGGTCTCCTGGGGGGTGAGCACGGCGGTGGGCTCGTCCAGGATCAGGATCTTCGCGCCCCGGTAGAGCACCTTCAGGATCTCCACCGTCTGCTTTTCGGAGACGCTCATCTCCCAGACGGGCTTTTCCGGGTCAATTTCCAGGCCGTAGGCCTCGCACAGGCCCTTCACCTCGGCCCGCAGGGCCTTGCGGGAGGGCATTTTGCCGGGCATGCCCAGCACGATGTTCTCCATGGCGGTGAACACCTCCACCAGCTTGAAGTGCTGGTGGATCATGCCGATGCCCAGGGCCCGGGCGTCCACGGGGGACGCGATGGACACCGGCTGGCCGTTCACGAAGATCTGGCCGGCGTCCGGGTGGTAGATGCCCGAAAGCATGTTCATCAATGTGGTCTTGCCGCTGCCGTTCTCGCCCAGCAGCGCCAGCACCTCGCCGTAGTTGACCTCCAGGTCGATGGCGTCGTTGGCCACCACGGAGCCGAAGGCCTTGGTGATGCCGCTGCACCGGATGGCGCACTGCATTTCTGCCATAAGTCCTTTTACCTCCTCGGGGTGATGTGAAGGGGGAAAACCGGAAAAAGGGCGGTCAGAGACCGCCCTTTTCTGAGCTTTGTAAAAGCCGGCCTTACAGAACATTCACGTTCTCGTAGTACCAGTTGCAGCTGCCGTAGTCGGCGCCCTCCAGGGTGTGGGCGTTGCCCTCGTTGTCCATGATCTCGGTGGCGCCGTCGAACACGTCCCACTCGCCGGAAATGATCTGGGCCTTGACTTCCTCCACCTTGGCGATCATCTCGTCGGTCACCAGGTCGGCGTTGAACTCGCCCAGGGTCACCAGGCCGTCGGCCATGTCGCCGAAGTAGTTGTCCACCTTCTCACCGGCCACCCAGGTGCCGTCGATGACGTTCTGCACGGCCTTGGTGTAGTAGACGCTCCAGTCCCACATCACGCTGGTGAGGGTGGCGCCGGGGGCGTCCTTGGTCATGTCGCTGTTGTAGCCCACGCCCCAAACGCCGTGCTCCTCGGCAGCGGTCTGGGGGTTGGGGGTGTCGCAGTGCTGGCCGATGACGTCGCAGCCCTCGGCGATCAGGCGCTCGGCGGCCTGCTTCTCGCCTTCGGGATCGAACCAGCTGTTGGTCACGCTCACGTAAACTTCAGCGTCGGGGTTCACGCTGGCCACGCCCATGGCAAAGGCGTTGCAGCCGCTGGTGACCTCGCCGTTCTCCTGGCCCATGGCGGCCACGTAGCCGATCTTGTTGGTCTCGGTCTTCATGCCGGCGATGATGCCGCTCAGGTAGCGGGCCTGATAGATGCGGCCGAAGTAGTTGTTGAAGTTGGTGCCGTTGGACTTGTAGCCGGTGCCGTGGCTGAAGATGACGTCGGGGAACTCCTCGGCCAGAGCCTCGCAGGTGTCCATATAGCCCCAGGAGGTGGCGAAGATGATGTTGCAGCCTTCCTCCACGCACTCGGTGATGGCGGTCTCCACGGCGGCGGCGTCGGTGTCGTCCACAGAGATCTTGCGCACGATCTGGTCATCGGCGAGGCCCAGGTTCTGCTGCATGCCGATGATGCCCTGGTCGTGGGTGTAGGTGTAGCCGCTGCCCTCGGCAGGGTCGGACAGGTGGATGACGCCCACCTTGATCTCGTCCTTGGGAATGCCGCCGGTGGCGGAGGCGGACTCGCTGGTGCCGGTGGAGGCGGAAGCGGGCTCGCTGGTGCTGGTGCCGGTGTCGCCGCCGCAGGCAGCGAGGCTCAGGACCATGGCGCCGGCCAGCAGGATGCTGAGAAGCTTTTTCATGTTCGGTTTCCCCCTGTTTTTATTGTTGCAAGAAAACAAGAAACGGGGTAAGCCGAAATACTTACCCCTGTTCGGAACACTATCATTTTAGCCCGGCTCGTTCACGATTTCAACACATTTCGCCAACTTCGGCGCTTTCGCCAACCGCGCGCCCCTTTTGCACAATGGTTTTTGTTCGTCTGCCCCAAAGAGAAAACCCGCACAGCGGCCTGCCGTGCGGGTTTGCGGGAACTTTGCCGTCGCAAAAGTATGACTTTTCACTTTCTGTCGATGCGGACGATAGTGCAAACGTCACGCGGGCCACCGGCGGCGGGACGCAAGCACCCAGGCCCCCATGGCAAGGCCCAGCGCAAAGAGCACCAGCTCCACCGCGAGGAGGCCGAACCCGGCCAGCAGCACCGCCAGCGAGTTGAACAGGGTGTGGGCGGCCACCGCCGCGAAGTACCAAAGGGACTTGCGCCGGATGACGGCGGTGAACACAAGGCTCGTGGCAAAGAGGTGGAAGAGCACCGCGCTCACCCGCTCCAGCAGGCCCAGGGCCACCACCGCAGGCGTGGCCGCCGCCAGCTGGCCGGCCACCAGTTCCAGGGTGGCGCTGTCCGCCCCGGCCAGCAGCACGCCCAGGGGGCCGCCGGGGTCGGAGAGAGCGGCCATCAGCAGCAGGTTGTTCACGTGGGTCATGCCCACGATGAGCATCACCTCGCACAGGCCGTGGCCCAGGCCGAAGCTGACCATGTCCTTCCAGGTGCGGTAGTTTTTCAGGATGGCCGCGCCGCCCAGGCGGGCGGTCTCCTCAAAGAGGCCGGCGGACAGCCCGCCCACCACCACCGCATAGAGCACGGTGTTGGCGGCGATGTCGTTCAGCGCGCCGGCGGCGCTGAGCAGCTGCAAAAGGGGGATGCGCAGCACCATCTGGCTGACGAAAAAGCTGACAAAGCCCAGCGCCAGCGGCGCGAGGCGTATCTTTTTCATCACGGCCAGCACGATGAGCAGCACCACCGGCAGCACCAGGGTGCAGAAGGCGGCCGCGGCGAAGGAGGCCACCTGCACGCCGGAAAAGACAAAGCTCATGGCGTTTTTCTCCCTTCGCTCAGTCGATGAACTTGACGGCGGTGCCGTAGGCGATGCACTCGGCCGCGCCTTGCATCCCGCTGGAAGAAGCGTAGCGCATGGCCACCACGGCGTCCGCCCCCAGGGCCTCGGCCTCCGCCGCCATGCGGCCGGAAGCGATCTGCCGCGCCTCGCCCAACATCTCGGTGTAGGCGGTGATCTCGCCGCCCACCAGGGTCTTCATGGCGCTCATGAAGTCCTTGCCGAAGTTCTTGCTCTGCACCACGTTGCCCTTCACAACGCCCAGCACCTCATAGCGGCGGCCGGGGGTATTCTCAGTAGTTACGATAAGCATCCTCTTCACCCTTTCTGATTTCTTTCAGCCGCTGGCGCAGCGCCAGCAGCGCGCCCGCCACGAACACCAGCGGCCAGCCCGCCAGCAGAAACGCCACCGGCAGGGGCACCGGGTCCACGGTGAGAGCCCACACCATCAGCCCCTCCACCATGGCCATCAGGCCGATGAACACCAGGGCGGAAATCCAGGCTCCGTGGGCTTTCTTTTTGCGGTCGGTCTTTTGAATGTCGATAAAGCGGACCCCCTTTTGTTCCAGACGTGCCACCTCCGCCAGCGCGGCCTCCGGGTCCAGCGCGGCCAGCAGGCCGGGCGCTTTTGCCAGTTCGGCGCAGAGGCGGCGGGCGGTGTCCAGATTTTTCTGGCGGCTCTCCAGCGTGACCAGATGGCGGCGCATCCCCTCGTCCAGGGTCAGCGTGCCCGCCAGCATGGCCTTTATCTCCTCCAGCGGCACGTCCAGCTTGCGCAGAAGCTTGATGCGCCGCAGGGTGGAAAGCTCGCCCTCGTCGTAGTCGCGGTAGCCGTTGCCGGCCTGCCGCCGGGGGGCCAGAAGGCCCTCCTTTTCATAAAAGCGGATGTTCTTGGCGGAAAGGCCCACCCGGGCCTCCACCTCCTTGATGCGCAACCCTTTCTCTCCCCCTTTCGCCCTCAGTGTAAACCATCCACAAAGGGGAAGGTCAATCCCTTTTTGCAAAAAAATGCGGGCCCGACCGGGCGCGGGGATGCGCCCATGCCCGCGGCCCGCCTTTCGTTTTAGAAATAGCTGCGGATCTGGAACTTGTCGCCAGTGTCCACTTTTTCCTCGATGAGGGTGGTGTGGCTCTCGTCCCAGTGCACCGGGGTGGCCTTGCTGCGGGTCAGGCGCAGCAGTTCGTCCACCCGCTTTTTCTCGCTGGCATCGTACAGCAGGTAGGACACGCCCTCCTTCTTGGCGCGGCCGGTGCGGCCGATGCGGTGGGTGTAGTACTCGTTGGAGGAGGGCACCTCGTAGTTGATGACCGCGTCCACGTCCTCCACGTCGATGCCCCGGGCGGCCACGTCGGTGGCCACCAGCACGGCGATCTTGCCCTCACGGAAGGCGGCCATGATCTTGTTGCGCTCGCCCTGGGAGAGGTCGCCGTGGAGGCAGTCGGTGACGAAGTGGAGGCGCGCCAGCTGGTTGGTGAGGGTGGCGGTGGTGAACTTGGTGTTGCAGAACACCATCACCCGCTTGTAGCCGCCGGAGATGATGATCTGGGCCACGTCCGCCAGCTTGGAGCGGCCGGTGGTGCACAGGGTGTACTGGGTGATCTTGGGCTGGCTGGCCTGCACCGGCTGGACGATAATTTCTTCCGCGTCCCGCTGGTAGAGCCAGCCGATGTCCATCACCTCGCGGCTGATGGTGGCGCTGAACATGCACAGGCTCTTGCGGGCCTTCATCGCGTCGATGATTTTGCGCACGTCCTTGTAAAAGCCCATGTTCAGCATCTCGTCCGCCTCGTCCAGCACGATGCTGGTGACGGCGCTCACGTCGATGCTCTTGTGGCGCATGTGGTCCATCAGGCGGCCGGGGGTGGCCACCACGATCTGGCAGCCCTTTTTCAGGCGGTTGGCCTGCTTTTGCATGTCCGCCCCGCCGTAGACGCAGACGGTGCGCACGTCGGGCAGAAAGTGGGTCAGGTCCTCCAGGTCTCCGGCGATCTGCTGGGCCAGCTCACGGGTGGGGGCCAGGATGACCGCCTGGGGCAGCGGGCGGGAGGGGTCGATGCGCTCGATGATGGGGATGCCGAAGGCGCAGGTCTTGCCGGTGCCGGTGGGGGCCTTGGCAATGACGTCGTGGCCCGCCATCATCACGGGGATGGTCTTTTCCTGCACTTCGGTCATCTCGGTGAAGCCCATGCGCTCCACCGCCTGCAAAATCTCCGGCCGCACGCCGGTGAGGTCTTTGTACAGCATAGTTTTTCTCCGTTCTGTGCCCCGCCCCAGCCGCGCGCCGGGCCGCGGGGTCCTTTATTTTATGTTCAACAGGGGTATTATACCACAAAGAGACCCTTGCAGAAAGGCCCTTTTGCGGCTTTTGCTTTGCGCCGGCGGCGCGGATGTGGTATAGTGAAGGGCAGACAAAGGGCAAAGGAGGCGTTCGGTTTTGTACGACGAGCTGACCGAAGTGGACATCAAAAAGATGCAGGAGGAGATAGACCACCGCATTCTGGTGCTGCGCCCCCAGTACATCAAGGACGTGCAGGAGGCCCGGGCCTTTGGCGATTTGAGCGAGAACTTTGAATACAAAGAGGCCAAGCGCCAGAAAAACCGCAACGAGAGCCGCATTCGCTACCTGCAGCGGATGATACGCACCGCCCGGGTGGTGAAGACCGACCACGCCGAGGGCCGGGTGGGCCTGTTCGACTATGTGACCCTGTATCTGCCCGAGGACGACGAGGAGATGGAGGTGCATCTGGTGACCACCCTGCGGGTGGACGCGGGCGGCGGCCACATCAGCCGCCAGTCGCCCCTGGGCCGGGCCATCTTCGGCCGCAAGGTGGGCGACACGGTGACGGTGCAGGTGAACGCCGACGTTTCCTACCCGGTGACCATCCGCGGCATCCGCCCCGGCACCGACGACGAAAACCTGCCCATCAGCCAGTACTGATTGCCCCCGGCCCGCCGGTGTGGTATACTGACGGTACATACCAAAAATACAAAGCGGGCGGCCCTGCCGCCCGGGAACGGAGTGACAAATATGGTTCGCATCACCATGCAGGACGGCGGCGTCATCGACCTGGAGCTGGACGCGCAGGCCGCCCCCATCACCGTGGAGAATTTCCTCAAGCTGGTCAAGGACGGCTTTTATGACGGGCTGACCTTCCACCGCATCATCCCCGGCTTCATGATCCAGGGCGGCTGCCCGGACGGCACCGGCATGGGCGGCCCCGGCTGGCACATCAAGGGCGAGTTTGCCCGCAACGGCGTGCCCAACCCCATCAAGCACACCCGGGGCGTCATCAGCATGGCCCGCGCCATGGACCCCAACAGCGCCGGCAGCCAGTTCTTCATCATGCATGAGGACGCGCCCCACCTGGACGGCGGCTACGCCGCCTTCGGCCATGTGGTGGCCGGCATGGACGTGGTGGACCGCATCGCCCAAGTTGCCACCGACTACAACGACCGTCCCCTCACCCCTGTGGTGATGGAGAGCGTGCGGGTGGTGGAGGAATGATCGCCAAGGCTAAGGCGCTGCTTTTGAAGTACCGCGAGGGCATCGCCTATCTGTTCTTCGGCGGGCTTGCCACCCTGCTCAACATCGTGCTGGCCATGGTGTTCCGCTTTTTGGGCCTGCCCACCACCGTGAACACCGTGCTGGACAACATCCTGTGCATCCTCTTCGCCTATGTCACCAACCGGCTGTGGGTGTTCTGCAGCAGCGCCAAAGGCATGGCCGCGGTGCGGGAGTTCGTTTCCTTCGTCACCTGCCGCCTGGGCACCCTGGTGCTGGACGTGGCGGTGATGTGGCTGGGCGCGGACCTGCTGGGCCCGATGCTCATCGCCCCCGAGCGCCAGAATCTCTGGTTCTTGGGCGTGAAGGTGTTCTCCAACGTGATGGTCATCGTGGCGAACTACGTTTTTTCCAAACTCATCATCTTTAAAAAGAAGGGCTGAAAGCCGGGGTGGCATAAGAAAACGGCGGTTTTGCCTGAGGATTTTGGCGCATAAAACACGCAGAGCGGCCCCCAAGCCACCAAGGCTTGCGGGGCCGCTCTGCGTGCTTTCTTCATCCAAAATCCTGGGGCGCGGGCTGCGGGCGCAACAAAGATGCGCCCGCTCTGCTTTGCAGACCGCCCAGCCGGTCCAAGGCCCCGCCGGGGCCTTGGCCGCTTCGCGGACCCGGACTGCTCCGCACCAGGAAATGGGCGATTTTGATGGGAGCGCAAGGAAAAGCGCCGCAGGGCTGCGGGCGCGACGAGGGTGCGCCCGCTCCGCTTTGTGGACCGCCCTGCCGGTCGAAGGCCCCACCGGGGCCTTCGCGGCTTTGCCGCCCCGGCACCCTTGGTGGTTGTCAAGGCGCTTTGACGCCGCGATACCGCAAAATCGCCCTTTTCCCGGCGCCGTTTTCTTACGGCACCCCGGCTAACGCCCCGCCTTTTCCCTCCCCGGCTGCGGGGAGGGATTTTTTGCGCCCGCCCCCGCTTTTGCGCCCTTGCCCCGCCGGCCCTCGTCCCTCGCTTTTTGCATCTTTTGCTTTGCCGCCCCTCACGCGCCCTCACCGCCCGCTTTCCCGCCCCCTTCCCCGCCGCCCGGCGAGGGGGTTTTATTTTTCGCAATATGCTATTGACATCCAATATTATATCAGATATAATATTGCCATAATCACAAAGGAGGCGATGGCATGGCGTTCAACACAGGGGCAGCTCTGCTGGACGCGCTGGTGCTGAGCACTGCCGAGCGGGAACCCACCTACGGCTACCGCATCACCCAGCAGGTGCGCCAGATCATGATGGTCAGCGAGAGCACCCTTTACCCGGTGCTGCGCCGGCTGCAGAAGGAAGGCCATCTGGAGACCTACGACCAGGAGTTCGCCGGGCGCAACCGGCGCTATTACCGGCTGACGCCCTCCGGCGCCGAAACGCTGGCAAAGCTGCGGACGGAATGGGTGGAATACCGGCAGGCGATCGACGCAATGCTATTGAACGAGGGGGATGCACAATGACCCGTGAAGAATTTTTGCGGCGGCTGAACGAGCTGCTGAGCGACGTGACGGATGAGGAGCGGGCCGAGGCCATCCGTTTTTACGAGGAATATCTGGATGACGCCGGCCCGGAGCAGGAGGCTCAGGTGCTGGCGGAACTGGGCAGTCCGGAAAAGGTGGCGGCCATCATCCGGGCCAACGTGCCCGGCAGCCGGGTGCAGCAGGGACCCGCGGCGCAGGAAGCGCAAGCAGCGGGCCCCGCGGGCGCCGGCGCGCCGCCGGCTTCTTCCGCCGCGGCGGGGGCTTCCATTCCCCTGCCGCCCTATGCGCGGCCCGGCGCGGCGCAGCCTGCGCCGCCCCGCAAGGGCATGAGCGACCGCACCATCCTGCTCATCATTTTGGCGGTGGTGCTGTTCCCGCTGTGGATCGGCCTGGCGGGCGCCGTTTTCGGCGTGCTGATGGGCATCGTGGGCGCGGCCTTCGGCTTCTTCTTCGGGGGCGTGGGCACCGTTATCGGCATCGTGACGGTGCTGGTGGCCAACACCCCCGCCGCCTTTGCCGCCGGCTGGCCCACAGGGCTGTTCATGGTGGGCCTGTGTCTGCTGGGGCTGGCGCTGGGCGTCGCCCTCATCACGGCGGCGGTGTGGCTGGTGGCCTGGCTGCTGCCGGCGTGCTGGCGGCTGGCAAAGCGGGCCTGGCGGGCCCTGACCGGGAAAAAGGAGGCTTAAGGGATGAAAGGCATTCTGAAGGTTTTTGCCGTGGCCGTCGCGGTGGCGGTGCTGGGCCTTACTTTGATGCTGATGGGCTATGCCACCGGCGGCCCGGATGCGGCGCGGCAGGCGATGAACTACACCAATCTTTCCCAGCGCCACTACCACGGCTGGGTGCCCGGCTGGCTGGAGCGGGCTTTGGGCTGGGCCGATGACGCGGAGCACTGGGCCGAGGACTTTGAAGACGATATGGACGATTGGGCCAATGATTTCGAGGACGACATGAACGACTGGGCCGACGACTTTGAGGACGATGTGGACCGCTGGACCGACGGCGTGGAAAACTGGGCCGACGGCGTGGCCGCCCGCCACCGCTTTGGCTGGGGCCCCGGCATCTGCCTGTTCTGACCCGGCAGCAAGGAGGAAACAATGGAACCGAAACGGCTTTACAAAGGGCGTGAAAAGATGCTGTGCGGCGTGTGCAGCGGCATCGCCGAGTACTTCAACCTGGACCCCACGCTGGTGCGTCTTGCCGCCGTGGCCCTGACCATCTGGTGGGGCAGCGGCCTGATCGCCTACATCGTGGCGGCCATCATCATGCCCGAACCGCCCTATAACAGCTGAAAAAGAGAACTCCCCCGCCCGGGGTCCGGGCGGGGGAGTTTTTTCAGTTGAACGCTTCCTCAAAGGGGATGCAGTATCCTTCGGGCAGGGCGCTGACGGTGTAGCTCACGTACACATTGCCCTCGGCGTTTTCATAAAAGGCATCTTCGGGGGTCAGGTCCGTTTTCAGCCAGAAGCGGTAGACCGGCTGGATGTAGGGATTCATGCTGCTCTGGGCGTACTCCAGCTGCCAGCCCTCCACCTGCTCCACCGACAGGTCGTATTCCCGCATGCCGCTGGCCTGCTCCTCGTCCAGCACCGTTTGCAGGGCGGCCTTTGCCTCCTCGGGGGTGCGCAGGGGGTAGTCGCCCACCGTTTCGCTCTCGGGCGGGAAGGTCAGGTTGAAATGGCACAGTTCGCCGGTACCGTCCAGATTCCCCTTCACCCGTCGGAAGCTGTAATTGAGGAGGCGTTCGGTCACCGTGGCGCCTCCGGCCTCAAAGCAGAAGTGCTGAAAACAGTTCTCCTCGCCGTAATAGTTGACATCGGTGCACAGCTCGTATCCGGGCGTTTCAATGCCCGCCAGCTCCCCGAACAGGGCCAGGGCCGCCTCGTCCCCCGCCCGGGGGTCGCCCAACGTTCCATCCCCGTCCCGGAAGGCGTTGACCGTGGTGCCGGACGCGGAAACGCTCCACACCTTTGCCTTGGAGGGGTCCTCCTGCTCATAGAGGGGGCGTTCCGGGTCCCAGTGCTCCGGGTCCATCAGGTCGCCAAAGGCGCTGTAAGGCCAGAGGTCCGGGCTGGGGTAGCCGGTGGGGGCCTCCTCTTCCTCGTCCAGCACAAGGGGCAGGCCCAGCGCGTCGGCGGTGCGGTCCAGCAGGCCGGTGAGGGGGCCGGCGTGTTCGCCGTTCTGGGCGTGCCACACCGGCAGGGTGGCGGGCAGCTGGTTGGCTGTGATGTTCCAGGTGGGGTTATTTCCCCGGATGTCGTCCAGGCGTTCGGCCACGAAGGTCACCCCGCCGCCCATGCCGGCGGAGTCATCCCCCAGCACCAGCACCGGCAGGCCCTCGTACTCGCCCAAATCAAAATCCCGGGGAGCGGCGGGCGCGCCCTTGGCCTGCATTCCGTCCTGCATATTCTCCTCCGCCATGGCGGCCTCGGAGGTGGCGGCTTCGTCTTGTGCGGCGGCGCTGTACAGCATAGCGGTCTGGGGCGCGGTGCCGCCGGAGGCGGCAAACAGCCCGCTGCGCAGCGCCGCGGGCACCGCCATCAGGGCCACCGCGGCGGCCGCGGCCAGGGGAACGCCCACCTTTTTGGCCACCCGCAGCCGGGGGGCGGCCTTGGGTCTTTCCTGCTGGGCGCGGGCGGCGGCCATCTTTTGCAGGGTGGCGGCCTTCCAGTCCTCGCTGGGAGCGACCTTGTCCATGGCGCTCTGATAGTCTTTGTGGTCGGGCATGGTCAAAACTCCCCTTTCAGTGTTTTTTTCAGCATCGCCCGGCCCCGGGCCAGCTGGCTGAGCACGGTGTTCTGGTTCAGCTCCAGCAGCTTTGCGATCTCGGCGGTGGAATAGCCCTGTATGTAGTGCAGGTAGATGACCTGCCGGTACTTCATGGGCAGGTCCCCCACCGCCTTCATCACCTCGCTCTCGGCGGGGGTGAAGGGGATGCTCAAGGTCTCGTCCAGGCCGTCGGTGCGGCTCTGCCACACGCTGCGGAAGTGGCTTTTGCAGCGGTTGATGGTGCAGCGCAGCAGCCAGGCCTGCTGGTGGTCGGGGCCGTCGAAGGCCGGGTCTTTTTTGAGCAGGGTCAAGAACACCTCCTGGGCGATGTCCTCGGCGTCCTGCATGTTCTTCACAAGTCCAAAGGCCGTGCGCAGCACCAGCGGACCGTAGTGCTCCACCGCCTCTTCCGGCGTGAGCACTCTGTCTGCCGCAAGCTTCATGCCCCGCGCCCCCTTCCGTTCTGTATACTTTGTTTCTCCGCCTATTATTGCACAGGCGGGCGAAAAAAGCAAAAAAGGGCCGCCCTGTTTTTTCACAGGACGGCCTTTTGCCGTTGTTTATTTGTGCTTTGCGTCGCCGGGGGCTTCGTCGGTGGCCTCAAACCAGAAGGTGGTGCCTTTGCCCACGGTGCTGTCCACCCCGAAGCGGAAGCCGTGGCCCCGCAGGATGGCCTTGGTGATGGACAGGCCCAGCCCGGTGCCCACCTTGCCCGCGTCGGAGCGGCTGCGGTAGTAGCGGTCGAAGATGTAGGGCAGGTCCTCGGGGGCGATGCCCGCGCCGTGGTCCTCCACCTCCACCCGGGCGCAGCCCTCTTTGGGCACCACCCGCAGGATGAACACGCCGTCCTCGCCCACGTGGTGCATGGCGTTGCCCAGGAGGTTGTGGAGCACCCGCTCCATCATGGCCGGGTCGGCGCTGACCATGGCGGGCTCGTCCGCCTGCAGCTGGAGCCGGCAGCCGTTCTGGGCGCACACCGCCTCGTAGCGCTGGGCCACCTCCTCGCAGAGCTGGCTCATGTCAAAGCGCACCCGCTGGGGCTGCTCGGTGCCGCTGGACACCTTGGACAGCTCCATCACGCTGTTCACAAGGCCCGACAGCCGGTCGGTCTCGTCCACGATGACGTTCAGCTGGTCGGTGCGCTTGGCCGCGTCGTCGCCGGTGAGGTCGCGCACCGTCTCGGCATAGCCCTTGATGAGGGTAAGAGGCGTGCGCAGGTCGTGGCTGACGTTGGCCAGCAGCTCCCGCTGGAGCTGGGCAGAGCGGGAGACCTGGTCCGCCATGTGGTTGAACTCGTCCGCCAGACGGCCTATCTCGTCGGAATGGGGCACCCGCACCCGCACGGAATAGTCGCCGTCGGCCATCTTTTTGGCCGCACCGGACAGTTCGCTCAAAGGCCGGGTGAGCCAGCGGCTGAGCAGCCAGGACACGCCCACCGCCAGCGCCAGCATGCACACGAAGATGGCGGGCATCAGCTGGCCCTGCACCACCGCCGCCTCGCTGACGCGGGTGAGGGTGGTGGAGATGATGACCGAGTAGCTGCCCCACTCGCCGTTTTTGGCCAGCTTGCCCACCACCATCTGCTGGGCGCCGCTGGAGGTGCCCACGATCTGGCGCACCGAGCCGTTCGCCATCACCGCCTGGCGGAAGGCGGTGATGGTGTCGCTGTCCCGCTTGGTGGTGATCTTGCCGCCGAACAGATCGCCCGCCGACTCGTGCAGCAGGCAGGGATAGACGTTCTCGCTGCTGGCCACATGGCGCAGGGTGGAATCGGCGATGTCCACGCAGCAGTTGCGGAAGTCGAGCCGCCCGTCCCGCGCGGCCTCGTCCACGCTGGCCCAGAACTCGTCGTTCTTCACCGCATCGGAAAAGGCGAAGGCCCGGTAGCTCACCGGCGCGTCGCAGCTTTCGATCATGGCCGCCAGCCGGTCCACCTGGGTGTTGAGGTAATTGTAGATGTGCCGGTTGTAGAGCGGCTGCAGCAGCTGGGCGGAGATGAACCACACCAGCCCCAGCACCAGCGCCACCACAACGCAGAACACGATCATCATCTGATAGCGCAGGCTGAAAAAGGCCCCGCGCCCGGCGCGGGCCGCCGCTTTCTTTGCTGTGTTCATTTACTTCACCGCGTCCGGATCGAATTTGTAGCCGATGCCCCACACGGTGACGATGGCGTCCCGATAGCGGCCCAGGTGGCTGCGGAGCATCTTGATGTGGGTGTCCACCGTGCGGTCCTCGCCGAAGTAGTCGTAGTTCCACACCTTTTGCAGGATGCGCTCGCGGCTGAGGGCGATGCCCCGGTTGGTGGCCAGAAACACCAGCAGGTCGAACTCCTTGGGGGTGAGGCTGGCCTCCTGGCCGTCCACCTTCACGCTGTGGCTGGCCTGGTCGATCACCAGCCCGCCAAAGGTGTGGGTGCCGCCCTCGGCCTCAGCCCGGGGCATGGTGCGCCCCAGCACCGCCTTCACCCGGGCCACCAGCTCCCGGGGGCTGAAGGGCTTGACCACATAGTCGTCCGCTCCGCCCTCAAGGCCCGCCAGCTTGTCGTATTCCTCGCCCCGGGCGGTGAGCATGATGACCGGGGTGGTGATCTTGCGGCTGCGCATCTCCTTGAGGCAGGTCATGCCGTCCACAAAGGGCATCATGATGTCCAAAATCACCAGATCCACGTCCCCGCCGGACAGGGCGGCCAGGGCGGCGCCGCCGTCCCCCGCCTCCTCGCAGGAAAAGCCCTCATGCTCCAGATGTGCCCGGATCAGGTCCCGGATGCGGGGCTCGTCGTCCACGATCAGAATTTTTGCCATGCTTTGTGCCTCCCTTGCGGTCTTTTTCTACTCTTTCATCATAGCGGGTGAATGTGGCGAAAGTGTGAAACGGCGGTAAAAAAGCCCCGCTTTTCGTTGACGGTGGCCCGCCGGGGCGGTACAATAAAGCCATCCCTGAAAAGGAGGGTGTGTGGGAAATGATCATCGAATGCCTGCTGGCAGCCGCCGCGCTGGCGCTGCTGGCCCTGTTTCTGCTTTTGCCGGGGCATGCGCCCTTTGCCAAAAAGGCGCCGTTCTCCGGCTGGTGCTACGCCCATCGGGGGCTGCACAGCCCGGACAAGTCGGTGCCGGAAAACAGCCTTGCCGCCTTTGCCGCCGCGGCCGACGCGGGCTACGGCATGGAGCTGGACGTGCAGCTCTCGAAGGACGGCGAAGTGGTGGTGTTCCACGACGACACGCTGGACCGGGTGACCGGGGTGGCCGGCCGGGTGGACGCTTTTGACTGGGCGGAATTGAAGGAGATGCCCCTGTGCGGCACCGGGCATCATATGCCGCTTTTTACCGAGGTGCTGGCCACGGTGGCCGGGCGCACGCCCCTCATCGTGGAGCTGAAAAGCGGCCCCCGGAACAAGGAGCTGTGCCGGAAAACGCTGGCGCTGCTGCGAAGCTACGAGGGCGCTTTCTGCGTGGAGAGCTTTGACCCCACCATCGTGGCGTGGTTCCGCCGCAACGCGCCGGACATCCTGCGGGGCCAGCTGTCGGACAGCTGCGCTTCCTTCCGCAAGGACGGCAGCAGCCTCATCGGCTCCTTTGTGCTGAGCCGGTGCATGGGCAACTTTTTGGCCCGGCCCCAGTTCATCGCCTGGGGCCCGAACCCCAAAAACGCGGCGGTGCGCCTCATCGAGGCCTTCGGCCCCATGAAGGTGTTCTGGACCGCCCGCCCGGGCATGGACCACGCCGCCCTCACCGGCGAGTACGACGGGGTCATCTTTGAGCATTATGCCCCGCCCGCCCGCTATTGATGTGAATGACAAGGAACGCCGCAGCCCCCGGGCCGCGGCGTTTTTATGTGCAGCCGGTCTTTCCGTCCGGGCGGCGGCCCGTCAGGATAAATCTCATCAGCTGTTCCACATCCTCAAAGTCGTCATAGTCGCCGTTCACGCCTTCCCGGTGGTATACCACTCCGTTTTTCTCGTTTTCCTCCAAACGGTCGAGCAGCGCCTGTTCTCCAAAACGTTTGATGAACTGCGTGAACGCATAGGGTTTGATCTTGCCAAGCAGGCCCTTCCTGCAATCTTTTTCGCACTCATAGCAGTGGCTCAGCCCCCTGCTGACCGAACATTTTTTGTTCTCGCACCATTCGTTTTGGGGGCACTCGCCGCCGTCGCAGCCGGCGCATCGAACGTTCTCCGAGCAAAGGCAGCAGGCAAGCCCGCACCGCGCGATGCCAAGTTCCCGTTTCATTGCCCGCCGCCCCTTTCTCCATCTTTTGCCCGGAGATAGCAGCGGTAGAGCCCTTCCAGCAGCAGGTCGGGGGCGAGGGTGGGCTTTGTCTCGCAATAGGGGGCCACAAGGCCCGCCAGCCCGCCGGTGAGGATGAGGCTGGGCGCGCCCTCGGCGGCATCCATCTCGGCGGCCATGCGGCGGAACATGCCGTCCACAAGGCAGGCCGCGCCGTAAATCACGCCGCTCTGCATGCTCTCGGCGGTGGTGGTGCCGATGGCGGGGCCCGGCGGCTCGAAGGCGATGGAGCGCAGGTGGCTGGCCCGGTCCACCAGGGCGTCCAGGCTCAGGGCAACCCCCGGGGCGATGGCCACCCCCAGCACGTCCCCCGCCTTGTTCTGGGCGCAGAAGGTGGTGGCGGTGCCCAGGTCCGCCACGATGGCGGGCATGGGAACGCGGGCCAGCGCCCCCTCGGCCCCGGCCAGCATGTCCGCGCCCACCGGGTCCTTCGTGAGCACCTTGAAGCTGATGTTGGATGTTCCCAGCACCACCGGCTCCTTGCCAGTGACGGAAAAGAGGGCCTGCCGCACCGCGTCGGTGAGGGCGGGCACAACGCTGGACAGCGCGCACCCCTCCCACCGCCCCACGCCGAAGGGGGCCAGCACCTTTGCCAGCGCGGCGGCGCAGCTGCCGGCGGTCCAGCCGCGGTCGGTGGGCGTTTCGGCCGAAAAGGCCGCCTTGCCCTCTTCCCAGCCGGCCATGTTCAGCCGGGTGTTGCCCATATCCACCAAAAGAACCATTCTGTTCCCTCCCGGGTCCTTGTTTGTTTTCAGTATACCCCGTCATCCGCCTTTGCGCAAGAATAAAGCGGCATACGGCGGAATAGGTATAAACAGGAGTTCCCACGACAAACGAGGAGGGTACAAGACATGTTTGTGTTGACATTCGGCAAAAACGGCCTGCGTCGGCTGGGCGCCGTCGCGGTGTGCGGCGTGGCGCTGGCGGGCGCGGTGTTCGCCGTCGGCAGCTTTTTCATGGAGGACGACGCGGCCCCCGCCGCCGCGAACGGCGAGACCGCCCAGGCGGACCCCACCGCCATGAAAATCGAAGGCACCGACGACATCCAGGTCTTCTTCAAGGCCTTCGGGCTGGAGGTGGACCTGGCCACCGCCACGGTGGATAAGGTGAAAATTCCCAAAAGCTGGGACGAGAGCTTTTCCGCCTTCAACACGGTGGTGAAGGAGAGCGGCCTGTCGCTGGAGAAATACAAGAACAAGACGGTGGAAAAGTGGGTGGTGCTGTGCCCCGGGCGCAGCACCGGCGAGAACAAGGTGAGCGGCGTTCTGCTGGTGTATAAGGAGGAGCCGGTGGGCGCTTACCTGCTGGCTTCGCCCAGCGGCGAGGTGACCGGCCTTGTGAGCGCCGCGGCCACCGCCGCGCCCCTGACCGACGAGCAGGCCGCCGAGACCGCCGCCGGCTTCGGCGAGGACGCGGCCTCCACCGCCGCCCCTGCCGCCGACGAGACCGCCGCGGCGAACGCCCCCCTGACCGGGGAGGCCGCCGAGACCGGCGGCGAAATCAGCCTGGAGGACGCGGGCGCCGTGCCCATCGAGTAAAGAACAAGCCCCGGAGCCATGGCGGCTCCGGGGCATTTTGCGCTTTGTTTATTCCGCGTCCCACTGGGCAATTTTGCGGCCCATGAGCACGCCCATGACGCTGGCCATCATCAGGCCGCGGGTCCAGCCGCAGGAGTCGCCCAGGCAGTGCAGGCCCTCCACGTTGGTGACCAGATTTTCGTCCATCTTCACCCGGTTGGAGTAGAACTTCAGTTCAGGGCTGTAGAGCAGGGTCTCGTCGCTGGCGAAGCCGGGCACCACCTGGTCCAGCATCTGGATGAAGGCGATGATGTTGGTCATCGCCCGGTAGGGCATGGCGGCGGTGATGTCGCCGGCCACCGCGTCCACCAGGGTGGGGCGCACGTTGCTCTGGCTCAGCTCCTTCTGCCAGGTGCGCTTGCCGTCCAGGATGTCGCCGTAGCGCTGCACCATGATGTGGCCCGCGCCCAGCATGTTGGTGAGCTCGCCCACCTTCTGGGCGTACTCGATGGGCTGGTTGAAGGGCTCGGTGAAGTTGTGGCTGCACAGGATGGCGAGGTTGGTGTTGTTGCTCTTTTTCTCCTTGTAGCTGTGGCCGTTCACCACCGCCAGGTCGTTGTCGTAGTTCTCCTGGCTGACGAAGCCGCCGGGGTTCTGGCAGAAGGTGCGCACCTTGTTCTTGAAGGGCTTGGGGTAGCCGATGAGCTTGGACTCATACAGCACCTTGTTCACCTTTTCCATCACCTCGCCCCGCACCTCCACCCGCACGCCGATGTCCACGGTGCCGGGCTTGTGGGCGATGCCGTGCTGGGCGCAGCGGCGCTCCAGCCAGTCGGCGCCCCGGCGGCCGGTGGCCACCACGGTGCGGCGGGCCAGAATTTCTTCCTCCGCGCCGCCCTTTGCCGCGCGCACCTTCACGCCGCGGCAGACGCCTCCCTCGATGAGCAGGTCCACGCACTCGGTGTCAAAGCGCATCTCCACGCCCTCGGCCAGCAGATGGTTCTGCAGCGCCAGATACAGGTCCTGGGCCTTCTCGGTGCCCAGGTGGCGGATGGGGCAGTCCACCAGCTTGAGGCCCGCCTTGATGGCGTTCTTGCGGATCTCGCGGATCTCCTCGCCGTCGTAGATGCCCTCCACGTGGGGGTCGGCGCCGAACTCCAGATAGATGCTGTCGGTGTAGTCGATGAGGCTCTGGGCAAACTCCTCACCGATGAGGGTGGGCAGTTCGCCGCCCACCTCATAGCACAGGCTCAGCTTGCCGTCGGAAAAAGCGCCCGCGCCGGAAAAGCCGGTGGTGATGTGGCAGTAGGGCTTGCAGTTCATGCAGCGGCCGGTCTCCGCCTTGGGGCAGTGGCGTTTTTCCACCGGTTTGCCCTTTTCGACGATGACGATCTTCTCTTTTCTGCCTTTGCGCAGAAGCTCCAGCGCGGTGAAAATGCCGGCGGGGCCGGCGCCAACGATCACGAGATCGTACATGGTGAATGACCTCCTGTTCCCTTTCTTGTGCGGGCACGAAAAATCCCCTCTGCCAGCGGACGCCGGCAGGGGGGACTTGCTTTGCCTTATCCCTTTTATTATTAGCACAAAGTAATACTTTTGTCAAGCAGGGAGTTTTTGGAGCCTCACGGCGCATCGAAGGTGATGGTCTGGGCCTGCGCGTCCACCCGGGCGTTCACCCCGAAGGGCAGGATGCACCGGGGCAGGGCGTGGCCAACGCTCACATCCGCCAGGATGGGCAGGGACGGGTCGTCCACCGCCGCCGCCAGCCGCCGGTGGTATTCCTCCCGGTGCACGTTGTCCATGGGGCGGCCGAACAGGATGCCGCTCACCGCCTTGAACACCCCCGCCTGCTTCAAAAAGCCCAGGGCGCGGCTGAATTTTTCCGGGCTCATCTGCTCCTCGCTGGTCTCCAGCAGCAGGATGCGGCCCTGCCAGTCCGCCGCGCCGGGGAACAGGCCGTATTTTTGGCAGAGGGCGGGCATGTCGGCGTAGCGTTCGCCGTCGAAAAAGTCGTGGATGGTGTCCAGGCAGCCGCCCAGGATCTTGCCGCTGAACACCGGCGGCCCCTGCAGCAGCTTCCAGCCTTCGGCGGGGTGGGCGGGCAGCGGAGTGCCCAGGCACGCGGGGCTGTAATCGGTGCGGCCCTCGTACCACACCTCGCTGGGCTCCACCTGCCGGATGGTCCCGGTGCGCAGCAGCTCCTCAAAATACCGCCGGGTGTAGGGCAGCATCTCTTTGTCCATCTCGCACACGTCCGACAAAAAGGACTGGCCGTAAAAGGTGGGCAGGCCGACTTTGTGCAGCATGAAGTGGTTGACGGTGGAGTCGGAAAAGCCAAGAAAGGGTTTTTCACAAGCAGCATTTTCCAGCCGGCCTTCGTCGAAGAGGTACGGCAGCAGCCGGTAGGTGTCGTCGCCGCCGATGGCGCAGAGGATGAGGTCTATCTCCAGGTCCCGGAAGGCCTCCAGCAGGTCGGCGGCCCGCGCTTCCGGGTGGGCCTTCAGATAGTCGATGCCTTTCAGGGCGTGGGGCAGGAACCTGACCTTGAGGCCATAGTGTTCCAGCCGGCGCACCCCCAGCTCCAGTTCATGGCGGACAAAGTCCTCCCCCAGCGTGCCGGCGGACAGACTGACCACGCCCACGGTCTTTATCACGGTGCATCCCCCATTTTCATAAAATCATTCCCCGCCGCGTTCGCGGCGGGGAACGGTGTGGTTTCAGCCTTGCGCCGCCCGCATGATAAGGTCCGCGCAGACCTCGTCGCCCAAGGCGGTGTTGAGGCACAGGTCGTAGTGCCCGGCCTCGCCCCAGCGGTATTCGCTGTAAAAGTTATAGTAGGCGGCGCGGCGGCGGTCCTCCTTTTCCAGCAGGGCGTTCGCGGTGCGCTCGTCGGCGTCGGCGGGCACAGCCCCCTCCGCCTGGGCACGGCGGCGGCGGAACTCCAGCGGCGCGTGGAGAAAGACCCGCAGCACGTCGGTGCGGCCCCGCAGCACATAGTCGCCGCATCGGCCCACGATGACGCAGGGGCCCTTGTCCGCCAGGCCCCGGATGATCTGGGACTGGACCACGAACACCTGGTCGCTCAGGGGCAGGTCGCTGCCCATGGTGTAGAGGTTGTAGAGCAGGCTGCCGCTGGGGCGCTTTTCGCCGGCGGCGATGGCCTGTTCCGACAGGCCGCTCTCCTTGGCGGCCAGGGTGATGAGCTCCTTGTCGTACATGGGCCCGCCCAGCCGCCGGGCCACCTCGCGGGCGATGTCCAGCCCGCCGGTGCAGAATTCCCGTCCGATGGTGATGACGCTGTATTTCATGGTCTTACCCCCTTTAAATGCTGTGTCCGTTCCGGCCTCAGCCCGGCAGATGCACGTCGCCCACCAGGGTGCAGCCGCTGGGGTCGATGGCATAGACGGTGATGCGGCCCTTGCCGCCGAACAATTCCGGCGGCAGCTGCACGCCGCCCTGGGCCGTGGGCTTCAAAAAGCGGAAGGTCTTGTGGGCGGTGGTGGCGTGCACGGCGCCGTCCGCCACGGCGCAGGCCAGCGTGCCGGCAAAATCCTCCGGCAGGGGCAGGTCCGCGCCGTTCTCGTCCTGGAACATGTAGGCGCCCACCTGCTCCAGCGCCCGCAGCCGGGCGTGGCGGCGGTGGGGGCAGCCCTCGCCCCGGCCCTTCTGCCGCCCGGTGATGACCAGCGCCAGCCCCTGATAGGCCTTCCAGAAAGCGTCCAGCGGGTAGGAGCGCTCGGCCTCCGCGTCGGTGGGGGCGAGGCTGTCGTTCACCAGCGCAAAGGCCCCCTCCGTCCCGGTCTCAAAGCCCCGCAGGGCCATCATCTGAGCCTCCACGTCGGCAAAGGCCCCGGGCAGGTACGCCTTGCCGGTGGCCTCCGCCTGCTCCTCGCTGGCGGCGTAGCGCATGAACACGCCCACCGAGTCGCCCTGCTTGACGCACTGCCACAGCCGCTCCGGGTCCAGATAGGCAAGATACGCCCGGTAGCCGTAGCAGCCGGCCAGCGCCGCCGCAAAGGAAAAGTTGCGGGTGCCCATGTCCGCGTCGCCGTGGTCCATCATGGACTGGCCCAGCTCCTCGGGCAGCACGTCCTGGCCCCAGCGGTTCAGCAGGCCCGCCAGGGTGACGGGGGTGCTCATGCCGTCCCGCAGGGAGGGGTCCCGCAGCTTCTGGCTGTATGCGGGCAGGTGCAGGGCCCGGCTGTAGAGGGCGGGAGGCTCGGCCTGTCCGTCCACCGGGCGCACGCTGGCGGCCAGCAGCCACACCCGGGGGGTGAGGCGCTCGTCGTCGGTGTAAAGATAGATGCGCAGCTGGGCCTGCACGGCGCGGCCCTTGCCCACGTGCAGCACGTTGTGCCACATGAACACCGGGTCCTCTTCGCTGCCGGTGACGCTGGCCCGCTTGATGTAGGGGCTCCACTTGCCGAAGCTGAGCCAGCCGCTCCACTCTTCGCCCACCCGCACCCGGGCCTGGGCTTCCACCACGGTGCCCGGCGGTGTGTCGGCGTTCCAGCTCATCACCAGCCGGTCAAAGGCGGGCAGGTTCACCGGCTGGGAGGTGAAGCACCCGTAGAGCACATGGCGGCCCGCCACCTGCTCCAGGCACACGCCGTCCTCGGTGAGGGCCACGTTGTCCAGCTCGCCCCGGGTGAAGGCGTTGGTGTCGCTGAGGATGTAAAGGTTCTTCGCGTTCTGCATATCGCTCGTCCCCCGCTGCCGCCCGGGGCCCTTTGCGGGGGCCGGAGCGGCGTTCAGTGTTTGGCTTTATGGTATCCCATTTTGGGGCGCACTGTCAAGCGCGGCAAAGAGGCGTTCGGGCGCGCGGCGGGGGCGTTTCGACCCTGTCCGGCGCCAAAAAGCAAAATACCGCTTGTACATTTGCCGCTGAACTCGTATACTATAATCAGTTTTGCGCCCACGGGCCGCAAACAGACCAAAACCCAGAATAAAGGTGTGTGCCATGAAGATCATTATTGCCGGCGACGGCAAGGTGGGCCTTGCCCTGACGCGGCAGCTGCTGCACGAGGGCCACGAGGTCACCATCGTGGATTCCAACCCCGTTGTGCTGCAGGCCAACATGTACCAGTACGACGTGATGGCGGTGCAGGGAAACGCCGCCACCATGGAGGCGCTGCGCCAGGCGCAGGTGGAAAAGGCGGACCTGCTCATCGCGGCCACCAGCGCCGACGAGATCAACCTGCTGTGCTGCCTGACGGCCAAAAAGATGAACAGCCGCCTGCACACCATCGCCCGGGTGCGCAACCCGGACTACACCGAACAGCTCTTCTTCATGCGGGAGGAGCTGGGCCTTTCCATGACCATCAACCCGGAGCTTTCGGCGGCGCGGGAGATCTTCCATCTGCTGCAGTTCCCCAGCTTTTTGCACCGGGACAGCTTTGCCAAGGGCCGGGTGGAGATCGTGGGCCTGCGGGTGGACGAGGGCAGCCGGCTGGAGGGCGTGGCGCTGCACCAGCTTTACAAGATCGCCCAGGTGAAGGTGCTGGTCTGCGCCGCGCTGCGCGCCGGTCAGGTGGTCATCCCCGACGGCAGCTTCGAGCTGAAAAAGGACGACCGCATCTTCGTCACCGCCCGGGCGGTGAACCTGGCCCAGCTCATCAAGAACCTGGGCATCGCCAAACAGAAGGTCCGCCGGGTGATGCTGGTGGGCGGCGGCCACATCAGCTTTTATCTGGCCCAGCGCCTGCTGGACGCCCATCTGAGCGTGAAGATCATCGAGCAGAACCCCACCCGCGCCCGCTTTCTGGCGGAGAACCTGCCCGGCGCGGCGGTGGTGCTGGGGGACGGCTCCTCCCAGAGCTTTCTGGAGAGCGAGGGCCTGGGCGAGGCCGACGCCCTGGTCAGCCTGACGGGCATCGACGAGGAGAACATCGTGCTGAGCATGTACGCCCACAGCCAGGGGGTGCCCAAGGTGGTGACCAAGGTCAACCGCCTGGAGTACAACCGGATGTTCGAGGCGCTGGACATCGGCAGCATCGTGAGCCCCAAGGACCTGTGCAGCGCGCTCATCGCCCGCTATGTGCGGGGCATGCAGAACAAGACCGGCAAGATCCTGGCGCTGCACCTCATCGCCGAGGGCAACGCCGCCGCCATGGAGTTCCGGGTGGATGAACACACCCATCACCGGGGCGTGCCCCTGAAGGACGTGCCCCTGCGCCGGGGCATCCTTATCTCCTGCATCAGCCGGGGCGCCGACACCATCATCCCGGACGGCACCTCCAGCTTTGACGTGGGCGACACGGTGGTGGCGGTGAGCACGCTGGACGCCCCCGTGATGCAGCTGAACGATCTGTTCGTGTGACGGGCGCGCGCCCGCCGTCGGGAATTTGTGAAGAGGAAGTGCGGACTTGAATTTTCGAGCGATCAACCATACCATCGGGTCCATCATCCTTCTGGAGATGGCCTTCATGCTGCCCAGCCTTGTGTGGTGCTGGGTGGACCGGGACGGGCGCTCCGCCCTCGCCTTCGGCGCGTCGCTGCTCATCATGGGCGTGTGCGCCGGGCTGTTTCTGCTGGTGGGCCGCCGGGCCAAGGGCAGCATCTTCGCCCCCGAGGGCTTTGTGACGGTGGCCATGTGCTGGATCGTGCTGTCGCTGCTGGGCTGCCTGCCCTTTTACATCAGCGGCCAGATCCCCAGCTACATCGACGCTTTGTTCGAGGTGGTGAGCGGCTTCACCACCACCGGCGCCTCCATCCTGGCGGACCCTGCCGAGATGAGCCGGGGCCTTCTGTTCTGGCGCAGCGCCACCCACTGGCTGGGCGGCATGGGCATTCTGGTGTTCATGCTGGCCATCCTGCCCGCGCGGCAGGGCGGCGCGCTGCACCTGATGCAGGCGGAGAGCCCGGGGCCCACGGTGAGCAAGCTCACCCCCCGGCTGCGCCAGACCAGCAAGATCCTCTACGCCATCTATCTGGCGCTCACCCTGGCCTGCATCCTGTTTTTGCTGGCGGGGGGCATGTCCCTGTTCGACAGCCTGTGCACCGCCTTCGGCACCGCCGGCACCGGCGGCTTTGGCATCAAGGCGGACAGCATGGCAAGCTACAGCCCCTATCTGCAATGGGTGGTCACCGTGTTCATGGCCCTGTTCGGGGTGAACTTCTCGGTGTATTACCTGCTGCTTCTGCGCAAGGTGGGCCTTGCGGTGAAGGACGAGGAGGTGCGGCTTTATTTCCTCATCCTGCTGGTCGCCGGCGCGCTCATCGCCTGGGACATCCGGGACCTCATCCCCGATTTTTCCGAGCGCATCCGCCACGCCTATTTCCAGGTGAGCAGCATCATGACCACCACCGGCTTTTCCACGGTGGATTTTGACGTTTGGCCCGCCTTTTCCAAGGCCATCCTGCTCTGCCTGATGGCGGTGGGCGCCTGCGCGGGGTCCACCGGCGGCGGCCTGAAGGTGATCCGCCTTTCCCTCATGCTGAAAAGCCTGCGCCGCGCCATGCGCCGGACCCTGCGCCCCAACAGCGTGCAGCTGGTGCGGGTGAACGGCAAGGTGGTGGAGGACGATGTGCTCCACAACGTGAGCGCCTATCTGGTGGCCTATGTGCTCATCCTCTTCGGCAGCTTCGTGGTCGTCTCGCTGGACGAGCTCAGCCTGGAGAGCAACATCTCCGCCGTGTTCTCCTGCTTCAACAACATCGGCCCCGGCTTCGACGCGGTGGGCCCCATGGTGAACTACGACTGCTACAGCGACCTGTCCAAGCTGGTGCTGACGCTGGACATGCTGCTGGGCCGCCTGGAAATTTTCCCCCTGCTGGCGCTGTTCAGCCGCCACAGCTGGAGCCGCCGGCTGTGACCTTTGGCCCTGCGCCGGGGCGGCCTTTTCGCTAACTGTAACTTTTCCGGGCCTCGGGCGGTCCTTCTGCCCTCTGCGGCCTCCGCCCTTGCGCCGGGCGGCCTTTCCACCTGCTGTGACTTTTGACGGGTGACACGTCCGTGGGCTGTGCCTTTTGGCCTCGCACCGGGCGGCCCGTCCGTGGGCTGTACCTTTTGGCCCCGTGCCGGGCGGGCGGCCCGCAGGCTTTTTCCCCGCGGCGTGTTCCTTTGCGCCGTATCCGCGGCAAACAAAAAACCCCTGCCACACGGCAGGGGTTTTACTTTTTGGATATTTTTTTAAAATATTCCGATTTGTTCAGGCCGAAGGCTCGTCCTTGCGGATGCGCAGGCCCTTGAGGCCGTCGTCCTCCTTGACGCCCAGGGCGCGGGTGAGCATGCCCAGCACCCCCGCCGCCAGCGCCGCGCCGCCAAAGACGGCCAGCACCTGGGCCCAGCGGCCGGTGAGAGCGTCCAGCAGGGCGGTGAGACGTTCCAGGTCCATGGGTCTGTTCCTCCTTTGCCGCTCAGCGGCGGGCGGCCACGCTCTGGCGCACCTGCGCCCGCTTGAGCTTGGCGGTGGCCAGCTCCCGGTCGCGGGCGGAAAGGTCCGCCTGCTCCAGCTGGCGCTTTGCGTCCGCCTCGGACTTTTCGGCCCGGGCGGCGTCGATGTCCTCGGCCCACTCGAAGGTGTTGGCCATCAGGCGCACCCTGCCCCCGGCCACCGACAGCATGCCGCCGATGCAGGCGGCGCGGCGCACCGTGCCGTCCTCGGCGGTGACCCGGGCCTCGCCCATGCCCACCGCGGTGAGATAATCGCAGTGGCGGGCCAGGATGGCCACGTCGCCGGTGATGGTGCGGCAGAAGAGCTTTTGGGCCATGCCGTCATAGGCCTGGCCGCCGGGGGTCACGATCTGCAGCGGAAAACTGGTCATGCCGTTTCACCTTTCTTTGCCTGGGCGACCACCTCGTCGATGGTGCCCTTGAACAGGAACGCCGACTCGGGCAGGTCGTCGTGTTTGCCTTCCAGGATCTCCTTGAAGCCGCGGATGGTCTCCTTCAGAGGCACATACCGCCCCTCCATGCCGGTGAACTGCTCGGCCACGGTGAAGGGCTGGCTGAGGAAGCGCTGGATCTTGCGGGCGCGGTTGACGGTGATCTTGTCCTCTTCGCTCAGCTCGTCCATGCCCATGATGGCGATGATGTCCTGCAGCTCCTTGTAGCGCTGCAGCACCTGCTGCACGCCGCGGGCCACCTCATAGTGCTCCTGGCCCACCACGTCGGGGGAGAGGATGCGGCTGGTGGAATCCAGCGGGTCCACAGCCGGGTAGATGCCCAGGCTGGAGATGGCACGGGACAGAACGGTGGTGGCGTCCAGATGGGCGAAGGTGGTGGCGGGGGCGGGGTCGGTCAGGTCGTCCGCCGGCACGTACACCGCCTGCACGCTGGTGATGGAGCCCTCTTTGGTAGAGGTGATGCGCTCCTGCAGCGCGCCCATCTCGGTGGCGAGGGTGGGCTGATAGCCCACGGCGCTGGGCATGCGGCCCAGCAGCGCCGACACCTCGCTGCCGGCCTGGGTGAAGCGGAAGATGTTGTCGATGAAGAGCAGCACGTCCTGGTGCTCCTTGTCGCGGAAGTACTCGGCCATGGTCAGGCCGGACAGGCCCACCCGCATACGGGCTCCCGGCGGCTCGTTCATCTGGCCGTAGACCAGGGCGGTCTTGTTGATAACGCCCGACTCCTTCATCTCGTTGTAAAGGTCGTTGCCCTCGCGGGTGCGCTCGCCCACGCCGGTGAACACCGACAGGCCGCCGTGCTGCTTGGCAACGTTGTTGATGAGCTCCATGATGAGCACGGTCTTGCCCACGCCGGCGCCGCCGAACAGGCCGATCTTGCCGCCCTTGGCGTAGGGGCAGATCAGGTCCACGACCTTGATGCCGGTCTCCAGGATCTCGGTGGTGTTCTGCTGTTCCTCATAGCTGGGGGGATCGCGGTGGATGGGCCAGCGCTCCGCGGTCTCGGGGGCGGGCAGGTTATCCACCGGCTCGCCCAGCAGGTTGAAGATGCGGCCCAGGCACTCGCGGCCCACAGGCACGCTGATGGGGCCGCCGGTGTCCACAGCTTTGGCGCCGCGCACCAGGCCGTCGGTGCTGCTCATGGCGATGCAGCGCACCACATTGTCGCCAATGTGCTGCGAGACCTCCACGATCAGGCTCTTGTCGCCGTTCTCCACCCGGATGGCGTTGAGCAGGCTGGGCAGCTGACCGTCGGGGAATTTGATATCCAGCACCGGGCCGATGACCTGCACCACGGTGCCCTCGTATTGATTCGGCATGGACATTTCTCCTTTTTTCGGCGTGTGCCACGGGCTTTTCAGCCCTCGGCGCCCGCCACGATCTCGGTGATTTCCTGGGTGATGGCCGCCTGCCGGGCCCGGTTGTAGTGCAGGCTCAGGTTCTCGATCATCTCGCCGGCGTTCTTGCTGGCGGCGTCCATGGCGGTGCGGCGGGCGCCCAGCTCGCTGGCCACCGACTCGCACAAAGCCCCCCAGATGAGGCCCGCCAGATACTCCGGCACGATGGCGTTATAGACCGTCTCGCAGTCCGGCTCGTAGAGGGTAGTCTGGCGGGGGCCGGTTCCCCGTTCCGCCTGCCGGTAGTTCAGCGGCAGCAGCTTCAGGGTGGCGGGCTGCTGGCTGAGCATGGAGACGAAATTGGTGTAGGCCAGGATGATCTCGTCAAATTCGCCGCTCACGAACCCCTTGGCCAGGGTGCGGGCGATGTCGTAACAGCCGCTCATCTCCACATCCGCGGCCACGGCGTAGCGGTCGGTGACCACGGGCACGCCCCGGCGGCGGTAGTGTTCCAGCGCCTTCTTGCCGATGGGCAGAACGCACCAGTCCTTGCCCTCGGCGTGGGCGGCCACCGCCTTGAGGATGTTGGCGTTGTAGCCGCCGGCAAGGCCCCGGTCGCCGGCGATGACCACATAGCAGCTCTTCTTCACCGGGCGCTGGGCCATGTAGGGCGAGCGGAACTCGTCGTTGGAATAAGCGATGTCATCCAGAGCCGCATGGAGCACGTCAAAGTAGGGGCGGCTGTGTTCCACCCGCTCCTTGGCGCGGCGCAGCTTGGAAGAGGCCACCAGCTCCATGGCCTTGGTGATCTGCATGGTGCCTTCCACGCTTTTGATGCGCAGTTTGATGTCCTTCATGGACGCGCCTGCCATACGCTCTGCCTCCTCACTTCGCCCGGGTGTTCAAAAACTGCCGGGTGTAATCGTCCAGCGCCGCGGCGAGGGCCTTCTCGGTGTCCTCTTCCAGCTTGCCGGTGGTGCGGATGGCGGAAAGGACCTCGGCGCCGTGGGCGTCCATGTACTCGTACAGGCCCTTCTCGTACTCCTTCACGTCCTCCACGGCCACCTCTTTCAGGTAGTCCTTGGTGACGGCGTAGAGGATGCAGACCTGCTTTTCCACCGGGATGGGGGAGTTGCGGTCCTGCTTGAGCACGGCCACGATGCGCTCGCCCTGGGCCAGACGCGCCTTGGTGTCGGCGTCCAGGTCGGAGCCGAACTGGGCGAAGCTCTGCAGCTCGCGGTACTGGCTGTAGATGAGCTTCAGGCTGCCCGCCACCTTCTTCATCGCCTTGATCTGGGCGTTGCCGCCCACGCGGGACACCGAGATGCCCGGGTTCACCGCGGGCATGACGCCGCTGTGGAACAGCTCGCTCTCCAGGAAGATCTGGCCGTCGGTGATGGAGATGACGTTGGTGGGGATGTAGGCGGAAACGTCGCCCGCCTGGGTCTCGATGATGGGCAGGGCGGTCAGGCTGCCGCCGCCGTACTCGGGGGCGATGCGGGCCGCGCGCTCCAAAAGGCGGCTGTGCAGATAGAACACGTCGCCGGGGTAGGCCTCACGTCCCGGGGGACGGCGGATGAGCAGGCTGAGGGCGCGGTAAGCCACGGCGTGCTTGGAG
Source organism: Candidatus Allofournierella excrementavium (assembly GCF_048526665.1). Taxonomy (NCBI): domain Bacteria; kingdom Bacillati; phylum Bacillota; class Clostridia; order Eubacteriales; family Oscillospiraceae; genus Allofournierella; species Candidatus Allofournierella excrementavium. The sequence continues at coordinate 103,335 of NZ_DBGFPE010000005.1, read as the reverse complement.
AGGTCGTCGTAAATGACCAGCACGTCCCGCCCTTGAGCCATGAAGTATTCGCCCATGGCACAGCCCGCGTAGGGGGCGATGTACTGCAACGGCGACAGTTCGCTGGCGGAGGCGGACACCACGATGGTGTAGTCCATGGCGCCGTTTTCCTCCAGCGTGTTCACCAGCTGGGCCACGGTGCTCTGCTTCTGGCCGATGGCCACATAGATGCAGATGACGCCGGTGCCCTTCTGGTTGATGATGGTGTCGGTGGCGATGACCGTCTTACCGGTCTGGCGGTCGCCGATGATGAGCTCGCGCTGGCCGCGGCCGATGGGGATCATCGAGTCGATGGCCTTGATGCCGGTCTGCAGAGGCACCGAAACGCTCTGGCGCTCGATGATGCCCGGCGCGGGGGATTCGATGGGCCGGTACTCCTTGGCCTCGATGGGGCCCTTGCCGTCGATGGGCTGGCCCAGGGCGTTCACCACGCGGCCGATCATGGCCTCGCCCACGGGCACGCTGACCACGCGCCCGGTGCGCTTGACCACGCTGCCCTCCTTGATGCCCTCCTCATCGCCCAAAAGCACGATGGAGACGCTGTTCTCCTCCAGGTTCTGGGCCATGCCGTAGGCGCCGTTTTCAAACTCCACCAGCTCGCCGCTCATGCATTTTTCCAGACCCACCGCCCGGGCGATGCCGTCGCCCACCAGGATCACGGTGCCGGTCTCGCTCTGCTCGATGACGTTCTGGTAGTGCTTGATCTGCGCCTTGATGATCCGGGTGATCTCTTCGGGTTTCAATTGCATTCTTTCACCTTCTCCGATTACAATGTGGCTGCCAGCAGGCGGCGCACCTCATCCAGCCGGTTCTTCACCGTGCCGTCCAGTTGGGTGCCCTCCACCTCCAGCCGCACGCCGCCCAGGCACCCGGGCTGCACCCGGGCGGTGAGGGCGATGGTCTTGCCGGTGAGCGCCTCCAGCTTTTTCTTCAGCGCTTCGGTCTGCGCTTCGCTCATGGGCACCGCGGTCACCGCCGTGGCCTCCAGGATGCCGTGGGCGGCGTTGTAACGGGCCCGGTATTCCTTGAGGCAGTCCGGCAGGGTGCGGATGGCGCCCTTTTCGCAAAGCAGCTTGAGAAAATTCAGAAGATACGGCTCCGCCTGCCCGCCAAAGGCCTCGTCCAGCGCAGCGCAGCGCTCGGCCTTGGGCACGCTGGGCATCGCCAGCAGTTTTTCATAGGCGGGGTTCTCGGCCAGCAGCCGGCGCACTTCCGTCAGCTGCTCCAGGATGACCTCCTCCAGCCCCTCCTCGGCGGCCAGCTCGTAGAGAGCGCCGCCGTACTCGGCGCCCGCGGCGGTCATGACGCGTCACCCACGTTTTCGATGAAGCTGTCGATCAGGGCCTTGTGGTCGGCCTCGCTGATCTCCCGCTCCACCACCTTGCTGGCAATGGCCATGGCCATGCCGCCGATCTCGTCCTTGGCGTCGTTCAAAGCCTTCTTGCGGGCCTGCTCGATCTCCGCCTCGGCCTTCTGCTTCATCTGGGCGGCCTGGGCGCGGGCGGCGGCAAGGGTCTCCTCGCTGCGGGCCGCGGCGGTCTTGTCCGCCTGGGCCAGCATGTCGGCCACTTCCTGTTTGGCCGTGGCCAGATGGCTCTCATACTCGGCCTTTTCGGCCTCGGCGGTCTCCTTGGCCTTGCGGGCGTCGTCCAGCATGGCGTCGGCCCGGGCCTGGCGCTCGTCCAGCACCTTCTGCACCCGCTCGAACAGCAGCTTCTTGACGATCAGCGTGAGGATCAGCAGGTTGCCCAGCATCATGACCATGTGCCAGGGCGTTATGGTGACCAGATCTTTAAATTGTTCCAATGGTCATTCCCCTTTCCTGCGGCTTATCGGGGCCTGTTTTCAGCCCAGCATGCCGATGAACATGCCCGGCGCGACGAACAGCAGCAGCAGGCCGGTGACGAAGCCGTAGATACCGGTGGTCTCGGCGATGGCGCAGCCCAGCAGCATGGTGCTGGTCACGTCGCCCTTGCACTCGGGCTGGCGGCCGATGGCCGTGCAGGCCTGGCCCACGGCGTAACCTTCGCCGATACCGGGGCCGATGCCGGCGATCAGAGCGAGACCCGCGCCGATGGCGCAGCCGGCCAGAACGATTGCTTTTTCCATCATAGATAGTTCCTCCTAAAATGAAGTACTTTGTTTATGCCGCCCCCCTCGGGGGGCGTTTTCCTCGCGGCCGGCGGCCGCGTCGGGTCAAAAGGGTCAGCCGTCCGCCTCGGCGGCGTTGGCGATGTACAGCATGGTGAGCATGCAGAAGATGAAGGCCTGCATGAAGCTGCTGAACAGATCAAAGTAGATGGACAGCACCGCCGGGATGCCCAGCTGGAAGAGGGGGATGAGGCTCAAGACCTCGCCCAGCGCGCCGGGCAGAAGGCCCAGCATCGCGTTGCTGGCCACCGCCAGCGCGGCGTAGACCAGCGTGCTGATAACGCCGCCGGACATGATGTTGCCGAAGTGACGGAAGGCCATGGAGATGGGCGTTGCCAGCTCGCTGATGATGTTGAAGGGGGTGAACACCGGGATGGGGGTGGTGAAACCCACGAGATAGCCCTTCAGGCCGCTGGTCTTGATTTTGGTGCAGGTGATCATCACGAACACCAAAAGCGCCCAGGACAGCTCGGTGGACAGGTCGCTGGTGGCGGGGTACAGCCCGATCAGGCTGGACAGGCTGCACAGCGCCGAATAGCTGAACAGCGCCCCGATGAAGGGCACGAAGTGGGCGTAGCGCTGGCCCATGTTGCCGATGACGAAGTTCTTGCAGGTGGTGACCAGAAGTTCTGCCACCGCCTGCTTTTTGCTGATCTTGTCCACGGTCAGGCCCCGGCCCAGCCACCAGCACAGCAGCGCGATGGCCGCCAGGATGATCCAGGCGTTCAGCAGGCTCTCGGTGATCTGGAACTTGCCCAGCAGCGGCACCGACCAGGAGGACTCCCAAAGGATCTTCGGGCCGGTGATCTCAACGTTCATGGTCGACTTGTTCCCCCTTTTCCTCGTTGTCTTGTTCCTTTTTGTAAACGCCCGTCAGCTGCATCACCGCGATGGTCAGACGGGGGAAAAGCAGCGGCAGCGCCGCCGCCACCCAGTGGAGGAAGGGCATGCTGACCGCCAGGATCAGCCACAGGGCCATCACCAGCATGCGCATGCTGTAGGAAAACTGCATGAGCTTGCGGCCCCGTTCCTCGTTCGTCTCGCGGGTGATCTTCTGCACCGTGAGGCCCAGAAGCAAAAAGTTGAGCACCGCCACCGCGCCGCCCAAAACGCCCCCCAGGGCCACCGTGTAGTCAAAACGCCCCAAAAGGGCGAACACGGCGAGCATCACCGCCACCCCCACCGCCACGCCGAGGGCGATGTGGGCGGTCTCCTTTTTCACAGCCGGCTGCAATTTCATCCGGACGTTCCTCTCTTTCAAACGTGGTCGTTGAATGCGGCGGGGCCCTTCTTATCCGGCTTGTTCCTGCGCTGCACATAGCGGTAGAACCCCCAGAAGGACGCCCCTGCCGCGCCCAGGCCCAAAACCAGCGCCGGCGCCATGACCCAGGCGGGCCAGCCCTTGGCGTCGATGAGCCACCAGGCGGCGAAGGCGCACAAAAACGGCGGCGTGACCAGCGAAAACCCAAGCTGCGTGAGCCAGGCCAGTTCCCGCAGCGCGTTCATCCAGCCCTTCACCCGGCACGCCCCCTTTTTCAGCACGGCCAATACCGCCGCATGATTGAATATTATACCAAAAAACAGTTGATAAAACAATTCATTTTGTGGACTGGACACAGTTTTTTTACAATTTAGCCCCCTGCGCCGCCCGCTTGCCGTGCCCCGGCCTTTGTGATAGAATGAAGAAAAACGCAAAGGCGGTGGCGGAATGCTGCTTTCCATCGTGGTGCCCTGCTACAACGAGCAGGAGGCGCTGCCTTACTTTTATAAAGAGATCTGCCGGGTGGCCGAAGAGATGAAGTCGAGCCACGGGGCGGATTTTGAATTCATCTTTGTGGACGACGGCTCCAAGGATAAGACCCTCTCCATCGCCCGCGAGCTGCACAAACAGGACGAGCGGGTGCGTTACATCAGCTTTTCCCGCAACTTCGGCAAGGAGGCGGGCATCCTGGCGGGGCTGGAAGCCGCAAAGGGCGACTATGTGGCCATGATGGACGCGGACCTGCAGGACCCGCCCGCCCTTCTGCCCCAGATGCTGGACGCGCTGCTGGAGGAGGACTACGACTGCGCCGCCACCCGCCGCACCAACCGCAAGGGCGAGCCGCCCATCCGCAGCTTTTTTGCCCGGATGTTCTACAAGATCATCAACCGCCTCAGCGATGCCGACATCGTGGACGGCGCGCGGGACTACCGCCTGATGCGCCGGCGGATGGTGGACGCCATCCTGGCCCTGCCGGAATACAACCGCTTTTCCAAGGGCATCTTCGGCTGGGTGGGCTTCAAGACCAAGTGGCTGGAGTATGTGAACGTGGAGCGGGTGGCCGGCGAGACCAAGTGGAGCTTCTGGAAGCTGTTCCTCTACTCGCTGGAGGGCATCGTGGCCTTCACCACCGCGCCCCTGGCGCTGGCCAGCCTCATCGGCATCATCTTCTGCGTGCTGGCCTTTGTGATGATCCTTTTCATCATCGTGCGCACCCTGCTCTTCGGCGACCCCACCAGCGGCTGGCCCAGCCTTGTGTGCATCATCTTTCTGTGCAGCGGCGTGCAGCTGTTCTGCATGGGGGTGCTGGGGCAGTATCTGGCCAAGACCTACATGGAAGTGAAGCACCGCCCGGTGTACATCGTGCGGGAGACTGAACAGGACGAGGCGGAGTGAACCGCCCATTTTGAGGAAGAGGCAATGAACAGACCCATCTGATGAACGAACACATCGTCCGCGGCGCCGGAACACACCGGCGCCTTGTTTGCCGTGTGTTTGATCCAAGGATGGGTCTGTTTTTATGCTGAAACGGAATATTTTTTGCATGTGCGCCATCGCCCTTTTGCAGGGCATGGTGTTTTACGCCCCTGTGGCCACCCTCTACCGCCGGGCGGCGGGGGTGTCGGTGTTCGAAATTTCCCTCATCGAGGCGGTGTCGCTGGCGCTGTGCGTGGCGCTGGAGGTGCCCTGGGGGTATCTGGCCGACCGGCTGGGCTACCGCCGCACGATGGTGCTGTGCTGCGGGCTTTATTTCATTTCAAAGCTGGTGTTCTGGCAGGCGGATTCCTTCGGGGATTTCCTCACCGAGCGCATCCTGCTGGCGGTGGTGCAGGCGGGGCTTTCCGGCGTGGACAGCGCCATTCTCTACCTCTCCTGCAAAGGGCGGGACAGCCTGCGGGTCTTTTCGGTTTATAACGCTCTGACCATGGCGGGGCTGGTGGCGGCGGGGGGCGTGTTCGCCCTGCTGCCCGCCGGCAGCTACCGCCTTGCCGCCCTGCTCACCGCGGGCAGCTACGCCCTGGCGCTGCTTTTCGCCCTGGGCCTGCGGGAGGTGCGCGGCCCGGAGCCCGCCCCGGCCCGGGGCAGCTTTGCCGCGGCGGCGCGCGAGGCGCTGGGCGGCGGCGTTCTGCCGCTGCTGGCGGGGGCCGCGCTGCTGGCGGAAGTCTGCCAGGTGGCCACGGTGTTTTTGAACCAGCTGAAATACGAGGCCTGCGGCATGGGCCAGCAGGCCATGAGCGCCGCCTATGTGGCCGCCTCGCTGCTGGGCCTTGCGGGGGCCTTCTCCCCCGCCCTGGCACGGCGGCTGGGCCGGCGGGGCGCGGCGGTCTTCTGCGCCCTCACCTGCCTCGGGGCCTGCGGCGTGCTGGCCGTCGCCTCCTCCGCCCCGGCGGCGGTGGCCTCGGTGCTGGCCCTGCGCACTTCCTCCAGCCTGCTGGCCCCCCTCACCGACGAGGAGCGCAACCGGCGGCTGCACACAGAGGACCGGGCCAGCGCGCTGAGCGTGCAGGCCATGGTGATGGAGTGCTTTGCCATCGCCGTGAATCTGGCGCTGGGGGCGCTGGGCCAGCGCAGCCTGACCGCCGCCTTCCTGCTGGGGGCGCTTTTGTCGGCGGCGGGGCTGGGGCTGCTGCTCCTTCGCAAAAAGGCATAAACGAAAAAAGGCACGGGACCGCGTCCCGTGCCTTTTTGTCATTCCGCGATGTAGTATTCGCTGCCCATCACATAGGGGTTATCCGCGCTGTAGGCCACGTGCCCGGCCAGACAGTCCGCCCAGGCCTTGTAGCCCGCGGCCACCATGTGCAGGCCGTCGGAGGAGTACTCCGCCACAAGGTCGCCGTTCTCATCCGCCAGGGCGGAGTAGACGTCCACGAAGTAAACGCCCTTTTCCAGCGCCATGTTGGCCAGCTTCTGGTTCACCCGCTGGATGCGCTCCTTGTAGATGCCGGTGCTGGAATAATCCGCCGCCACCGGGGTCATGGTCTGGACGTAGATGTCCGCCTCGGGGGCCGCCTCGCGCAGCAGGTCGATCATCTGGCCGTAGTAGGCGATGAAGCTGTCCTCAACGGCCTCGTCGTCCCGGGCAGCCAGGGCGTTTGCGCCGAACATCAGGTAGATGCTCTTGGGGTTCATCTGGGCCGCCACGTCCAGCGGCACCGATTCCTCGCCGGTGTTGTAGTCGGTCATCACCACCCGGTTCACCACGTCGCCGGGGGTGGCGCCCCGGTAGCCGCGCACCGTGGCCACGTCCTTCACCGGGTTCTCATAGAGGCCCAGGCCCTCGGTGACGCTGTCGCCCAAAAACAGGGCGGTGGAGAAGTAGGTGTTGTCCACCCGGCCGCAGGCGGGCAGGCAGATCTTTTCATAGGTCATGCCGGTGTAGCTCCAGCCGTCGGACTGCTGCACCGGGCCCATGCTGGCGAACTGCACCCCGCCGCCCGTTTCGGTGACGGGGTTTTCCATGGGCAGGGGCGCGAGCACGCTGCCCGCAAGGCCGGTGGCGCCCAGGTCCAGGGTGCTGTCGGCGTCGGCGCCCTCGCCTTTGCCGCTCACGGTCTCGATGGCCCAGGTGATGACCCAGGCCAGACCCAGCAGCACCAGCACCGCCAGCACAAGGGTCAGGCCCCGCCGGGTCTGACGCCGCCGGCGGCGGGCGATGGTCTCTCTTCTAAATTCACGGTAGCTGGCCATGCCGGCCTCCTTCTAAAGTTTCAGGCGGTGTGGGTGGCCAGATACTCGGCCATGATGGGGTAGGCGTTCTGGTTCAGATGCACCTTGTCGGCGGCGGCAAGGTCCTCCCGCAAATCGCCGTTGGCATCCTGCAGCACCTCATAGACGTTCACGAAATGGCAGCCCTTCTCCCGGGCCAGCACCGCCAGCTGGGTGTTCACCCGCTGGATGCGCTCCTTATAAAGGCCGGGCTGGCTTGCGCCGGGGCGCACCGGGGTGATGGACTGGACGTAAATGTCCACCTCGTCGCCCAGGTCCGCCTTGAACATGTCCAGCATCTGGCCGTAATAGGCCAGGAAGGACTGCTCGGTGGCCTCGCCGTCCCGCACCAGGGCGTTGGTGCCCAGCAGGATGTAGAGGCGCAGGGGATTGGAGTTGATGATGGTCTCGTAGATGTTCTCCTCGCCGCGGCCGGAGCCCTGGCCCGGGTTGGCGGTCTCCTTGTTCACCACCGCGCTGGGGCCGATGCTCTTGTAGGCGCAGACGAAGGCGTGGGCCTTCATGGGAGATTCGTAGATGTTCCAGCCCTGGCTGACGCTGTCGCCCAGGATGGCGGCCCGGTCAAAGAAGCTGTAATCCACGGCGGCGTTGGCCCCCACCGCCAGCATGCGGTAGTCCGCGCCGTTGATGGTCTGGTCCAGGGTGGGCTCCACCGGGGTGGAGGTGTTCCAGGTGGCGGCGGACTGGCCGCCCTGCCCGCCTTCGGAGGAAGAGCTGCTCTCGGGGGCGGAGGCGGGCTCGGAAGCGGAGGTGCTGCCCGATGCCACCAGCTGCCCGTTGCCGGGGGTCCAGCCCGCGCCGGTGAGCACGGTGTACAGCGCGAAGAACGCCACCCCGCACACAGCGGCGGCAGCGACGATCAGCAGCGACAGACGCAGGATGAATTTGCGCCGGCGGCGGCGTTTCACCTGCTCGCGGAATTCCCGGTAGGTAGCCATTTTCTCTCCCTCTTTGTTCAAATGGTATACACTGGGTATTATACCCCAGCGGCAGGCCCCGCGCAAGCAAGGCCACAGAAAATTCACAGTCTCTTATCCAATATCAGTATTTTCCGCGGAGGGGCAGAATATGCTGCCGCCCGCCGCCCATATTCTATATACGAACGGACGGGGGCCGGTTATTTCACCCCGGGGGCCTCCTCCCGTTTTTTCGCGCCGGCCAGATTGTAGAACAAAAGCCCGGCCAGCACCACGGCGATGCCCAGAAGGCTCATGGGGCCCACCGTCTCGCCCCAGAACAGGGCCACCCACACCGGGTTCAGCACCGGCTCGGTCATGCACACCAGGTTCGCCGCCACCGGCCCGGTGGTGGCAAGGCCCCGGGCCATGAGGATGTAGGCCGCGCCCACCTGCACCGTGCCCATCAGAACGATGGCGCCCCAGCTGGCGGCGCTGAGGTTCGGCTCAGTGACCAGCCAGGGCAGCCCCACGGCAAAGCCCAGCACCTGGCTGAAAAAGTAGCTGGAAAAGCTGTCCGCCCCGGGGAACATGTTCACCATGAACACCACGGCGTAGCAGCTGGCGGCGGCCACCGCCAGCACGTTGCCCGCCATACCGCCGGCCTCCAGGCTGCCCGCAAAGCAGCAGGCCATGCCCGCGAACACCACGGCGCAGGCGGCCAGATCCAGCCGCCGGGGCTTCTGCCTGAAGAACACCCACAGATATAAAAGGATGAACACGGGGCTGGTGTATTGCAGCACCACCGCGTTGGCGGCGGTGGTGAGGCGGGTGGCCAGGGTGTAGGCCACGTTGCAGGCGGTGATGCACACAGCGCACCCCAGCACCGTGCGGTTGACCCGCACCGGCATGCCCATCGCCTTCATATAGCCGAAGGTGACCAGCGCCGCGAACAGGTTGCGCCCGCTGTTCACCGCCATGGCGTTCCAGGGGATGGCCTTGATCATCAGCCCGCCGAAACTCATCAGCACCGCCGCGGCCAGCACCAGAAAAACCCCGTTTTTTTGCCCTTTCATGCCCTGTTTCCTCCCCCTTCGGCCCCCGCCGCCTCCCCTTTCGGGGGCCGGGGCCGCAATGCTTTATCATTGTAACGCAGAAGGGCCGGTTTGTCACGGGATTTTGCTCGTTTTCGCTTGACGGGGCACCCCTGCACTGCTACAATGAAGAGAGAGATGTAGTTTTAAATACCAGATGGGCCGCACACCGGCTTTCTGCAAAAGGAGATATGCCCTATGTCCTGGATCATCGTCAGCGACTCTTCCTGCGAACTGCGCAGCCTGGAAAATCCCGCCCCCGATCTCAGCTTTGCCACCGTGCCTCTGAAGATCCGGGTGGGCGACCGGGAATTTGTGGACAATTCCGCCCTGGATGTGGACGCCATGATCGACGCCATGCACAACTACAACGGGGCCTCCACCACCGCCTGCCCCAGCCCCGAAGAGTGGGCGGAGAAGTTCATGCAGGCGGACAACGTTCTGGCCATCACCATCAGCAGCAACCTGTCCGGCAGCTACAACAGCGCCATGGTGGCCCGGGAGATGGTGCTGGAAAGCCACCCCGAAAAGCGCATCCATGTGCTGGACAGCCTTTCCACCGGCGGCGAGATGACCCTGGCCATCTGGAAGGCCAACGATCTGGTGGCCTCCGGCCTGCCCTTCGACGAAGTGGTGCGGGAGTGGGAGATCTGGTTCCAGGGCCGTCAGGTGCTGTTCGCCCTGGCCAGCTTTGACAATCTGGTGAAAAACGGCCGTTTGAGCCGCCTGGCAGGCTTTATGGCCGGCGTGATGAGCATGCGGGCGGTGGGCCGCGGCAGCGAGGAAGGCAAGCTGGAAATGCTGCACAAGACCCGCGGCGAAACCCGCATGCTGGCCCTGCTGCTGGAAGAGATGGACCACCGGGGCTACCAGGGGCTGGAGCCTGTGGTCATCAGCCACTGCCAGAACGAAAAGGCCGCCCTGATGCTGAAAAACGGCATTGAAAAGAAATGGCCCGGCGCCAAAGTGGTGGTGCTGCCCTGCAGCGGCCTGACCAGCTTCTACGCCGAGACCGGCGGCATCATCGTGGGGTACTGACCATGAAGCAGACCCGGGCGCGGGATGCCGCGCTGCTGGCCGGCGCAGCGGCCCTCACCGCCGCGGGGCTGGGCCTCGCCTTCTACGCCGCGAAGCTGGAGCCCCGGCGGCTGACCGTCACCCGGCCGCCGCTGGAAAAAAAGCCGCCGCTGCGGGTGGTGTTTTTCAGCGACCTGCACATCCGTCGCGCCGGCGCGCCCGAGCGGCTGGAGGCGGTGGTGGAGCGCATCAACGCCCTGAAGCCCGACCTTGTGCTCTTCGGCGGCGACTTTTTCTCCAAATTCCTGCGGGACGCCTGGGCCCTGCCCTTCCCCGAGCTGGCGCGGCAGCTGCGGCGCATCCGCGCCCCCAAAGGCAAGTACGCGGTGCTGGGCAACCACGACGTGCGGGAGGGCGCGCGCCCCTTCTTTGAACAGCTGTTCGAGGCGGGCGGCTTCACCGTTCTGTGGGACCAGCTGGCCAGCCCCGCGCCGGGGGTGACCCTCTGCGGCCTTTCGCCCTACTCCGACGGGCGGGTGCTGCGGCGCATGCCCGCCGACGGCTGGCGCATCTGTCTGTGCCACATGCCGGACAAGGCCCGCTATCTGCCGCTGAAAAAGGCGGACCTGATGCTCAGCGGCCACAGCCACGCCGGTCAGGTGCGGCTGCCGGTGCTCACCCGGCTCATCCTGCCGCCGGGGGGCAAGTTCTACCCCTATGGCCTCTACCGGCCCCAGGGGCCGGGGGCGGCCCAGCTGTATGTCAGCCGGGGCATCGGCATGAGCGGAGTGCCCTTCCGCTTCCTTGCGCCGCCGGAGCTGGTGGTGCTGGGCTGAAATTCAAGCGACCCGTCCGGGGCCCCGCCGGGGCCCCGGATTTTTTTGCAAAAAAAATGAACCGCCGCCCCTTTGGCGACGAATACAAAGCGAAACAGGCGTCTGGATCAAGACCAACAAGGAGGTGAGCCGCGTGCAGGCATGTCAGGTGGAGCAGCTGCTGGGCAGCTACGGAACAGAACTTTACCGCTATTGCCGGCGGCTGGCCGGGTTTGGCCCCGACGGAGAGGACCTCTATCAGCAGACCTTTCTGCGGCTGCTGGAGCTGGACCTGGTCCCGGACGAGGGCCGCAATCCCCGGGCGCTGCTCTACAGCGTGGCCACCGGCCTGTGGCGCAACGAAGCGCGCAAGCGCGGCCGGCGGGCGGCCATCGCCCGGCCGGTGGAGCTGGACGGCGACGACCCGCCGCCCCTTGCCGGGGGCGAGGAGCCGGAGGCGGCGGCGCTGGCGGCGGCGGAAAACCGCGCCCTGGCCGCTGCGGTGGAGCGCCTGCCGGACAAGTACCGGGCAGCGGTGCTGCTGGCCTACGGGGCCGAGCTTCCGCTGGAAGAGGTGGCCCGCATCGAAAAGCTGCCCAAAGGCACGGTGAAAAGCCGGCTGCACAAGGCGCGGCTCTTGCTGAAAAAGGAAATGGAGGCGAGAGGCTATGGACGAAAAGAACTTTGACCGGCGGCTGGCCGCCGCCCTGCAAAGGGGCGAGGAGCCGGACGCGGAGCTGAACGCCGTTCTGAAGGCGCGCCTTTATCAAAAGGAGCGGGAGCTGCAAAGCCGCCCCGCCGCCCGGCGGGTGTCGCTGTGGTGGCTGCCCATGACCGCGAACCTCTTTGTCTGCGGGGTGCCCGCCCTCATCTTTGCCCTGCCCATCATGCCCCTGGCGGCTCATCTGGCGGCCTTCGCCCTGGGCTGGCTGGCGGTGGGCGGCGTGGTGATGACCTTCGTGGGCCTCAAATGCTCCGACCTCAAAGAACAACTCACACTGGAACTGCCCCCGAAGGGCAGAAAGGAGATGTCCTGAATGGCAGTCATGCCTCTTATCCTCATTTTCGGCTTCCTTATGCTGGCCGGCCTGCTGGGGCTGGCGTTCACCGTGCTCAGCTGCGTCTGGCTCTACCGCGACAGCCGCCTCCACGGCCAGCCCCCCGCCCTGTGGGTGCTGCTGGCGGTGTTCGCCGGCCCCATCATCGCCCTGCTTCTCTACTTCATCTTCGGCCGCAAGCAGGCGCTGGAGCCCTGTGAGAGCTGCGGCGCGCCCCTCACCCGGGCGGACCGCTTCTGCTCCGCCTGCGGCGCGGCCAACAGCCATTACGGCGAGCCCGCCCCCAAAACGAAACTGGGCGCGCTGGGCAAGGCGGCCGTCGCCTGCGGCCTTGTCAGCGTGGTGTGCATGGCGGGGCTGCTGGCGGGCATGTTCGTCTACGCCTTCTCCGCCGGGAGCACGCCCCTTGTGACCACCGGGGGTGCCGCCATCGTGGCGGGCCTGCCCATCGAGAGCGCCGGGGACGTGAACATCGGCTGGGTCATCATGAACGTGGAGGGCCACCGGGACGGGGTGTGGACCTTCTCCATGAACAAGACCAGCGACGGCTACCACACCTCCGGCCGCTTTGACCTGGACGACCCCGCCGGTCGCATGCTGGCGGTGGACGTGACCTGCGAGGGCGAACGGCTGGATCTGGAGGTCATCCAGAACGGCGAGACCGTGTATACCGAGGTCATCAGCGGCGCGGACGGCGTGCAGTACTTCTCCCTTGCCGACCTTGCCCCCGGCACGGTGAAGCTGCGGGTGGTGAACCACGGCGCCACCGACATCGACGGGCGCGTGTGGGTGGAGTGACAAAACGAAAAAAGGAGCGGATGCCAAGTCCGCTCCTTTTTTATTTTATCTTTTCTGTTTGCGGGCCCAGGCCAGCAGCGCCGCAGGGTGGTTTTCCACCCGGCCCTCGATGACCTCGTTCAGCGCCGCGCCCAGCAGCCGCCCCATCCGGGGCCCCGCCCGGCAGACGCCGGCATTCATCAGGTCGGCCCCACTCACCGCCAGCTGGTCCACCCGCACGCAGTCGCCCCGGCGGTGGGCCTGGCGAGCCAGCTTCTCAAAGCGGGCCGTCTCTTGCAGACGGCGGCGGATGACCGGCCCGTCGGCGTGGGCCAGAAGGTCCGCCCGCTTCACGGCGATCAGGTCCTCCAGCGTGGGCCAACCCCAGCGGCCCAGCCACCGGCGCACGCCGGGGGTGTCCTGAGGCAGGGGGGTGTCGTGCCAGCGCACCAGCGGCTGCACCCCCTGCACAAGGCGGCCGGGGGCCTTCAGCCGCGCCAGCACCTCCTTTGCCAGCGCCGCGCCCCGGGCGGCGTGGCCGGGGGCGTGGCCGAAGCCCTGGCCGTCCAGCACGAAACAGTCCGGCTTTGCCAGGTCGTGGAGCAGCAGCGCCCAGCGCACGTTGCGCCGCGGCGGCGCAAGGCCCACCGCCCGGGCGATGTGCCCCCAGAGGTCCAGCTCGTGGCGGGGGCTGCGCAGGTCAAAGCCGAGGCAGGGCCCGATGGCGGGCACCGCATGGGCCAGGATGTCGCCGCACTGGGCCAGCACCCGCCCCGCGCCGGGGCCCAAAAGCAGTTTGTCCAGCTCCGCGAACACCCGCTCGGCGCTCACCCGGGTCAGGGTGGGCGCGGCGGCGCGGGCGGCGGCCAGGGTGGCCGGCTCGATGGAAAAATCCAGGCAGGAGGCAAAGCGCAGCGCCCGCAAAATGCGCAGCGCGTCCTCCTCAAAGCGGCGGGCGGGCTCGCCCACGCAGCGGATGAACCCCGCCGACAGGTCCGCCCGGCCCCCGAAGGGGTCCACGATGCCGCCCTCGTCCAGGGCCATGGCGTTGATGGTGAAGTCCCGCCGGGCCAAATCCTCTTCGAGGTCCGCCACGAAGCGCACCCCGTCGGGGCGGCGGTGGTCGGAATAGCCCCCCTCCACCCGGAAGGTGGTCACCTCCACCGGGCCGCCCTCGGTGAGCACCGTCACGGTGCCGTGGGCGATGCCGGTGTCCAGGGTGCGCCAGCGGGGCGCGGCGCAGGCTTTCACCTGCTCCGGGCGGGCGCTGGTGCACAGGTCCCAGTCGCCGGGGGCGCGGCCCAAAAGGCTGTCCCGCACGCAGCCGCCCACCGGGCAGGCCACAAAGCCCCCGGCGCGCAGCGCGGCCAGCAGCTGTTCCACATGGGCCGGAACTTCCATCCCGCGCCCCTCCTTTGCAAGAAAATTTTCAGCCCAGACGTCCCGTGCGGAACATCCAGTAGGCGATGCCGATGGCCATGCCGCCGCTGACCAGGATGAGGAAGGAGACGCTTCCGATCAGGCTGGGCACCGCCACGAACAGCACGCACATGAAGGCCAGCGGCGCCGCCGCCAGCTTGAGGCTCTTGGAGAAATACTTGAAGGCCAGCGCCCCGAACAAAGCGGGGATGACGTTGTTGAAGGCGGGGGCCAGGGCCGGGTTTTCCAGCACCGGGCGCAGGGGCACAAGGCACAGCACACCCACCGCCAGCACCAGCGTGGTCACCAGACTGCTGGTGGCCACCGACAGGGTGGAGACGATGTCGTTTTCCGGCGTGCCCACCTGGGTGCCGCAGATCTCCCGGGCGTTCACCGCGCAGGGCAGCTTGAGGTTGACGGCGTTGCCGGTGATGAAGGTGAGGTAGCTGGCGCCCGAGCCCAGCATGGGCGCGTAGACCAGAAATTCCACCACGCCGCTGGTCCAGTAGATCAGCGCCGCCTGGGCAAAGCCCACGCCGAAGGCCTTCCAGTCGGGGGAGGCGTTCAGCACCCAGCCCATGGCCATGGGCACCGCCAGCAGCAGCAGGATGGCCGCCGCCGTGCCCAGCCGGCCCAGCAGGTGGGTGGAGTTTTCGTAGCGGTCGTAGAGTTCGTTCTTCTTCGCTTCGTTCATCTCGGCCACCTCCTCACACCACGGCGAACAGCGCCACGGCCGCCGCCATACCCACCAGCATGCTGCCCGCCATGGAGAAGTTGTCCAGCCAGGTCATGCCCCTTTTGCGGGCCAGATATTCGAACAGGCCCATGGCCGCAGCGCTCACCGCCGCCACGAACAGGGGCATATAGTTGCCGGTGCTGGTCCACTCGCCCAGGTAGGAGCCGATGTAGGCGCTGACCAGACCCACGAACATGGCGGTGAACATGTGGTCGCCGAAGCCCTTTTTGCCGCTCTTTTCCTTTTGGGCGGCGCTGCGCACCTTTTTCATATAGGCCTTGAGGCAGAAGATGCACAGGAAGCACCCCGCCAGGATGCCCGCGGTCATCACCAGGGCGATGGTCAGAAACACCGGCGCGGTGAGTTCCTCGCTGCCAAGGCCCCCGCTCATGCCCGCGGCGCGGGCGGCGATGTCCGCCACGTTGCCCTCATAGTGCAGCGCGCCGATCACCGAGAGCCTGATCCAGGGCAGCGGGATGCCCAGAGAGCCGGACAGCGCGATGACCCCCAGCAGGATGGAGATGCTGGGCAGCAGGGTGAAGGTGGCGCTGGAGGTGATGGCCCGGCGGAGTTTTGCCTTGTCCATCCCCATGGCCACGCCGGCGCGCCAGCTGCGCACCAGGAACACCACGCAGAGCACCGCGATGAAGGCCACCACCACGCCCACGATCAAGAACATGGGCAGGCTGTTGAGCTGTGTCAAAAGGTCCATTTCGATCCCTCCCAATTTTATCACACTAAAGCAATGGTGTAAGTATACCAGCTTTTGAGGGCGCTGTCCAGCGGCAAACGCATCTCACAGCACCACCGAGGTGTCCAGCGTGGGGTCGAAGGTGCTGCCCTGGCTCAGCAGCACCCGCCGGTCCAGCGAGAAGCCGGCGGGCAGGCTGGTGGGGGCGTAGCCTGTGACGGCCTTGAACACCCGGTTGAAGTTGCGCAGGGTGTTGAAGCCGCACCGGGCCATCAGGTCGGCCATGGTGATGTCCTCCCCGCCGGCCAGCAGTTCCACCGCCCGGTCCACCCGCAGCACGTTCAGATAGCTGGAAAAGGTGAGCCCCGTCATCTTTTTAAAGTAGCGGGAGAAGTAGGCGGGGGACATGTGCATGAAGTCCGCCGCCTCTTCAAAGGTGCACTCGCCGCCCTGCTGCTCCAGCAGGAGGAGCAGCTGCTTGTAGCGGGCGAGGGTGGGCTGGGCCGCTTCCGCCTGCTCCGCCAGCGGCTCGCCGCGGAAAACATCCGCCATCAGCGAGGTGATGAGGGCGTTCATCTTCTCGGCGTAAAAAGGGCGCTTTTCCCGGCACTCCCGGTCCAGCTCGTCCAGCCGCGCCCCGGCCTGATAGCGGTCGGCAAAGACCGGCGCCCGCAGCCGCAGCGGCGCGTCGAACAGCCCCGCGAACTGGGCCACCGCCGCCCGGCTGCCCGGCGCGCCGGCGATGCTGTGCACGCTCTCGCGGCTGATAAAGGCGCAGTCCCCTTCCGTCAAATCAAAAATGCAGCCGTTCAGCGTCAGCCGCACCTCGCCCCCCTGGCAGACCACCAGCTCGTCCTCAAAATGCCAGTGCGCCAGGTTGCGCAGGTTCTCGTAACGCTGCACCCACACCTTGGCCCCCGCGTCGAAGGCCCGCTTTTCCTGCTGGATCATCCGGCATGCCCCCTTTGGCGTTTTTCTGATCCTATTATGAAAGAGACACAGTGCAATGTCAATAAATGTCCATATGCAGGCAAACAAATTCTTTCGTATTTATGTCGACAATGCTATATTTATATCACAGTGAAATGCTTTTTTGTGCATAACTTTTATTTTGGAGTGTGCAAAACGCATTTTCGCCCCATTCCCGGTTTGCCGGATATAAAGAGGAGGAATGTTTTATGTCCACAGCAAGCACGAAAAAAAGCCTGATTGCCCTGCTCGTCTGTCTTCTTCTGTGCCTGACAAGTATCGCAGGAACGCGCTATATGATGACCGACGGCGGAAAAGTGGAGGTCAACGACCTGAAAATTGCGATCGACACCGGCGACATCGTGCGTTTCCTGGAATACCGTCCCGTAAATGCCACGGCAGAGTCCCCTGTTCCCGCGGTGGTCTACAGCCCCGGCAACGACAGCACCGCGGAAAGTGCGCGCCTGGTCGCTTCGGAACTTGCGCGGCGCGGCTTCGCAGTCTATGTGCTGGACCTGCTCTCCGCCGGGCATTCGTCCGAGTCCACGGGTGCTTCGCCCACCTATGGGTTTGCGGAACTCATTGACTATGTTTACTACAATCTGCCCTACATCGACAGCTCCCGCATCGGCATTGCCGGATATTCCAAGGGCGGCGGGAACGTAGTTCGTGTAATGACCGACTACGGCGAGGAACAGCGCAATTCCCCCGAGACCTATGAAAAGAAGGTCAGCGCGGCGCTGATCCTGGCGCCTCCCTATTCGCCTTTGGACGACCTGGCCACCGGCATCAACCTGGGCTTTGGCGCCGGCCTGTATGACCCCTATTCCCGGCTGGGCTTCAAGGACGTTCCCGGTTATTGGCCGGGCGACCTGAGCGTGAAAACCGAGATGAAGGAAGTGGTCAATCTGGGGGTGCCCGGCACCTTCTCCGAAGAGGATCTGCTGGACCCGAACGTAAAGGTGGAGATCGGCCATGTGTACGGCAGCTATGAGGAAAACAACGGCCGCGTGATCTATAATCCCGAGGATTCCACTCACGGCTCCGGCATGATCAGCAGCGCCTTCATCCGCGACACCGTCACCTTCTTTTCCGACACGTTGGGCGCACCGAATCCCATCGACCCCTCCAACCAGAACTATCAGATTTTGATGGCCTTCTCCGCGCTGGGCTTGCTTGCCGTTCTGGCGCTCACCGTGCCAGTGGCCCTTCTGCTGCTGCAGGTGCCGGTATTCGCCGGGCTGCGGCGCCCCGCCCAGGCACCGGTGACCGGGCTGCAGAGCAAAAAGGACTGGGCCATCTTCATCGTGGCCTCGCTGATTGGCGGCTTCGTGCCCCCCATCATGGCTCCGGTCATCATTCAGCAGACCAGCAAAATCTTCTCCCTGACCGGGCAGGGCACTACCGGCAGCGTTTTCGTCTATGGTGTGTCCAATAACGTAGTGGTCTGGATGATGTTCAGCAGCCTGTTCCTGCTGGCCATGTTCCTGCTTTTCCACAACCTGATCCACAAGAAAAACGGCGTTAAGCTGTCTGACTATCATCTGAAAGTCAGCCTGCCGGACGTTGGCCGCATCCTCCTTCTGGGGGTCGTTGTGGTGGTGCTCTGCCACAGCGTAGTGTGGTTTGCCGACTTCTTCTTCAAGGTCGACTTCCGTCTGGTAGACCTGGCCGTCTCCGTGATGAAGTGGTCGCACCTGAAAGCGTCTCTGGTGTATGTGCCTTTCTTCATTCTGTATTGGTGCATCAACTCCCTTATCATGAACGGCTGCAACCGCTTCAAGGGCATGTCCGAAGGCCTGAACCTGTTCTTGTGCGTTCTGTGCAACGTGCTGGGCATCATCGTGGTGGTGGCAGTATATTACACCATTCTTTACACCACCGGCGTGGGCATCGGTGCGTTCTCCAACTGGAAAGCCTACATGATGCTGTGCTACATGATCCTGTCCGCCATCGCAGGCACCATCATCAACCGCAAGGTCTACAATGCCACCTCCAGCATCTATTTGGGGCCGGTCATCTTTGGCACACTGATCACCCTCATCAACACGGCAGTATACACCCTGCCCGCCTGATTTTCATTTCATTGCGGCTTTGAGCCGTACACAACAACGCTCTGTTTTTTGCGGAGTGCGGCGGCAGGTCATGCTCCGCCGCACTCCGCTTTCATCTATGGGGAGGCACATTATGAATGAACTCACACCGCCCATCCTCGGCATCGAACTGGGCTCCACCCGCATCAAGGCGGTGCTGGTGGACGGCGCGGGCGCGCCGCTGGCCAGCGGCGCCTGCGACTGGGAGAACCGGCTGGAGGACGGCTGGTGGACCTATCATCTGGAGGAGGTGCAGGCGGGCGTGCGCGCCGCCTTCGCCGCGCTGGCGGCGGACTGGCAGGCCAGGACCGGCGCGCCTCTTGCACGGGTGGGGGCCCTGGGCGTTTCCGCCATGATGCACGGCTACCTGCCCTTTGATAAGGACGGGCGGCAGCTTGCGCCCTTCCGCACCTGGCGCAACACCGCCACCGGCGAGGCCGCGGCGGCCCTCACCCAGCGCTTCGGCTTCAACATCCCCCAGCGGTGGAGCGTGGCCCATCTTTACCAGGCCATGCTGAAGGGCGAAGCCCATGTGAAGGACCTGGCCTATCTCACCACGCTGGCGGGCTATGTCCACTGGCAGCTCACCGGCCGCAAGGTGCTGGGCGTGGGGGACGCCTCCGGCATGTTCCCCATCGACAGCGCCGCCTGCGACTGGGACGCGGGGATGCTGGCCTCCTTTGACGAACTGCTGGCCCAGGCGGGCCTGCCCTTCACCCTGCGGCAGGTGCTGCCCAAAGTGCTGGCCGCCGGGGAGGACGCGGGCTGCCTGACCCCGGAGGGCGCGCGCTGGCTGGACCCCGCCGGGGTGCTGGAACCCGGCGCGCCCCTGGCTCCGCCCGAGGGGGACGCGGGCACCGGCATGGCCGCCACCAACGCGGTGGCCGCCCGCACCGGCAACGTGTCGGCGGGCACATCGGTGTTCGCCATGGCGGTGCTGGAAAAGCCCCTCTCCCGGGTCTACCCCGAAATAGACATGGTCACCACCCCCGCCGGGCGGCCGGTGGCCATGGTGCACTGCAACACCTGCACCTCCGACCTGGACGCCTGGGTGCGCCTGCTGGGCCAGATGGCCGGGGCCGCCGGGGCTGCCCTCTCCAAGCCCGCCCTTTACGACCTGTTCTATCAGAAGGCGCTGGAAGGCGCGCCGGACTGCGGCGGCCTCGTGAACTTCAACTGCTACTCCGGCGAGCCGGTGCTGGGCCTTGCCGAAGGGCGGCCCCTCTTTGCGCGGCGGCCGGACGCGCACCTCACCCTGGAAAACTTCGCCCGCGCTCAGCTCTATTCCACCATGGCCGCCCTGAAGCTGGGCATGGACCTGCTCTTTGAAAAGGAGCAGGTGAAGCTGGAGCGCCTTTTGGGCCACGGCGGCCTCTTCAAGACCCCGGTGGTTGGCCAGAAGCTGCTGGCCGGGGCGCTGGGGGTGCCGGTGTCGGTGATGGCCTCGGCAGGCGAGGGCGGCCCCTGGGGCATGGCTCTGCTGGCCCTCTACCGCCTGCGCTGCATGGAGGGCGGCGCGCCCGCCCTGGAAGACTGGCTGGAGGAGGCCGTCTTTGCCGGGGTCGAAGGCAGCACCATCGCCCCGGACGAGACCGACGCGGCGGGATTTGCCGCCTTTATCAAAGATTACGCCGCCTGCATCCCGGTGGAAAAAGCCGCCGGGCAGGCGCTGCGCTGACGGGAGGTTTATACCAATGAGCATGAAACAATATGAATTCTGGTTCGTGGTGGGCAGCCAGTTCCTCTACGGGCCGGAGGTTTTGGAGACGGTGGCCGCCCGCGCCGCCGAAATGACCGAGGCGCTGAACGCCTCCGGCCGCCTGCCCTGCAAGCTGGTCTACAAGGTCACCGCCAAGACCAACAAGGAAATTTCCGACGTGGTGCGCCAGGCAAACCACGACCCCGCCTGCGCCGGCATCGTGACCTGGTGCCACACCTTCAGCCCCTCGAAGATGTGGATCAACGGCCTTGCCAGCCTGCAAAAGCCCTGGTGCCATTTTGCCACCCAGTACAACCGCACCATCCCCAATGAAGAAATCGACATGGACTTCATGAACCTGAACCAGGCCGCCCACGGCGACCGGGAGCACGGCTTCATCGGGGCCCGGCTGCGCGCGCCCCGCAAGGTCATCGCCGGCTACTGGCAGGACGAGGCGGTGCAGGACCGGCTGGGCCGCTGGATGCGCGCCGCCGTGGGTGTTGCCGTCAGCAAGGAGCTGAAGGTCATGCGCTTCGGCGACAACATGCGGGAGGTGGCCGTGACCGAGGGCGACAAGGTGGAGGCTCAGATGAAGCTGGGCTGGCAGGTGAACACCTGGCCGGTGGGCCAGCTGGTGGAAACCATGGACGCTGTGACGGAAAGCGAGATCGACGCGCTGATGGAGGAGTACCGCGCCCAGTATGACTTCGCCACCGACGATTTGGCCACCGTGCGATATCAGGCCCGGGAGGAGATCGCCATGAAGAAGATGCTGGACGCGGAGGGCTGCCTTGCCTTCTCCAACAACTTCCAGGACCTCTACGGCATGGAGCAGCTGCCGGGCCTTGCCAGCCAGCACCTGATGGCCCAGGGCTACGGCTACGGCGGCGAGGGCGACTGGAAGGTGGCCGCCATGACCGCCATCCTCAAGGCCATGAGCGAGGGCCAGACCGGCGGCACCGCCTTCATGGAGGACTACACCTACCATCTGGAGCCGGGCAATGAGTACAGCCTGGGGGCCCACATGCTGGAGGTCTGCCCCAGCGTGGCGGCGGCGCGGCCCCGCATCGAGGTGCATCCTCTGGGCATCGGAGACCGCCAGCCCCCCGCCCGCCTTGTGTTTGAGGGCCACGAGGGGGACGCCATCGTGGTGAGCCTCATCGACATGGGCGGCCGGCTGCGGCTCATCTGCCAGGACATCCACTGTGTCAAGCCCATCCTGCCCATGCCCAACCTGCCGGTGGCACGGGTGATGTGGCAGGCGATGCCGGACCTTGCCACCGGCATCGAGTGCTGGATCACCGCCGGCGGCGCCCACCACACGGTGCTGAGCTACGACGTGACCGCCGAGCAGATGGCCGACTGGGCCCGGATGATGGACATCGAGTTCGTGCACATCGGCAAAGGCACCACGGTGGAGGGGCTGGAACACGACCTGTTCCTCTCCGACCTTGCCTGGAAGCTGAAATGACAGCGGCGGGCGGCGGCTCCCATTTGAAGGAGCCGCCGCCCGTTTTTGTTTTTACTCCCCGGTGGTGAAGAGGCCCGCCAGCGCCTCGCCCACCAGCTGGCCGGAGTAGACCGCCTCCTCCAGGGTGTTGCCGTGGCTGCCGATCTCGATGAGCAGGCTGCCGGTGGTCAGGTCCTGGTTATAGTAGCGGTAGTCGAAGAGCACCGGGCGGGTAAAGCCGGGGAAGCGGCTTTCCATGGCGCTCTCCCACTTTGCCGCAAAGGCCAGATTCTGTTTGAAGTTGGGCAGGTTGCCGCCTTTGTCCGCTCCACAGATGATCATCACCTGGGCCGCGGTCCTGCCGTTCACATCGGCCACCGCCTTCACCCGGCCCTCGTCGGTCTCGATGGCGTCCCGGTGGACGTCCAGCACCACCTTGATGCTGGGGTATTTTTCCAGATAGCTGCGCACCGTGGCGTTACTGCGCTCATAGCTGCCGTTGTAGCTGGGGTAGTCGTGGAGGGTGGCGTCCTGCAGGGTCACGATGCCCGCCGCGTTCAGCTGCTCGGCGATGGCCGCCCCCACCGCCACCATGTTGAGGCTGGTGTCGGTGCGGCGGCAGGTGTACTCCGGGTCGAACCAGCCCAGGTCCTCCAGCTCATAGCTCTCGGTGGCGTGGGTGTGCATGATGAGCACCTGGGGCTCATCCGAACCCACCTCAATGTTGAAGGGCAGCGGGGCCGAGGCTGCCTCGGCCACCTCGGCGGCGGAGAGGCTGGTGCAGTTTTTGATGGTGCCCGCCGTGCAGGGAATGTAGGCGTCGCCGCTGCCCTGCTGGTAGTGGGCGCTCACGATGGCGCCCATCCCCTCGGGGGGCGGGCCGGGGGTGGGGGCCGGGGCGGCCGCCGCGTCCTCGGCGGGCTCGGCCGCCGGCTCGGTGCTCTCGGGCGCGGGAGTGGCCTCGGGCAGCAGCTCCTCGGGCGAGGGGGTGGTGAACACCGGCGGGCTCTCCGCGTCCTCCACTTCGGTCTGGGCGGCAGCCACCGCCTCCTGCCGGAACATCCGGTCCGCCGCGCCCAGCGCCGCCGCCGGGCTGGCCAGCAGGCTGCCTGCCACCGCAAGGCTGCCCGCCAGGTCCGGCACGCCGGCATAGCGGCCCGCGCCCATGGCCGCCGTGCCCACCGCCGCCGCCAGCGCCAGCGTGCCCAGCCGCCGCAGCGTTTTGGAATGTGCCAACGGCTCCGCCCCCCTTTTCATAGTCCTGCTGAAAGGATATGCGCCGGGGGGCGTTCTTCATTCCATCAGTTGGCCAGATAGCACAGCTCCGCGATGGACAGCCGCTGCTGCAGCGCCTTGTTCACCGCCAGGGCCAGCAGCTCCGCGCCCTTTTTTACCACCGTGTCCAGCTGGCGGGGGGTGACGACGCAGCCCGGGCGGCCCAGAAGGTCGTCCGCCTCCATCATGGTGGGGATGCCCACCGCCAGCACCGGCACCCCCAGCATGGCCCGGGTGAGGCACTTGCCGCTGGAGGGCCGGGCGGGGCACAGGCCGGTGTCGCTGATCTGCACCGTGCGGCCCATGCGGGCCGGGTCGGAGGTGCACAGGCTGTCGATGCAGAGGATGGCGGCGGGCTTCACCGCCCGCACCAGCCCCGCCAGCACCTGGGCCAGGGGGATGCCCGTCTCCCCCGACGCGCCGGGGGAAACACAGCACACCTCCCGCAGGCCCAGCTCGGCGGTGCGGCTGTCCGGCGCGATGCCCCGCGTCACCAGCACGCCCCCCGCCGCCCGGGGGCCCAGCGCGTCCGCCGTGACCCGGCGGTTGCCCACCCCCACCACCAGCACGGCGCCCGTTTCGGGCAGCATGGCCCGCAGCTCCCCCGCCACGGCGCTGACGTAGCGCTCGTCTTTCGAATCCGCCACGGCGAGGCTGGGCATCTCCAGGGTGGAGTAGCGCCCCGCCGGGCGGGCAAGACCGGTGCGGGTGATCTGCACCCGGGTGAGGGTGACAGGCCCCGAGCGGGCGGTGAACAGCTTGACCCCGCCGGGCACCTGCCCTTTGGAGGGACCGTAAATTTCGTCGGCGATGTCGGTGTAAACGGACATGAAAAAGCACCTCACAGCGGTATGAAGTGGCCGCCGCCCGCGCCCTTTTCGCGCGGCGGGGCCCCATGGGAGTGTGGGCCGGCGGCGCCCGCGCCATACCGCCGGAAAAAAGTTTAAAAAACGCTTGCATGCGCCGCTCAAATGTGGTATTATAAATTGCACTGTTATGGGTAGTAAGGAGGTGGTACGAATGCCTAACATCAAATCCCAGAAGGATCGCGTGGTCCAGTCCAAGAAGGAAGCCCTTCACAACAAGGCGATCAAGTCCAACCTGAAAACAGTCGTCAAGAAGGCAAACGCTGCCATCGCCGCGAATGCCGCTGACAAGGACGCCGTTGTCAAGGTGGCTGTCTCCACCATCGCCAAGGCGCAGAGCAAAGGTGTGGTCCACAAGAACACCGCTGCCCGCAAGATCAGCCGCATGGCGAAGCGCGCGAACAAGGCCAACGCCTGATTTTTCCAGACGAAAACAAAGACCTGCCGGTTTCGGCGGGTCTTTTGTTTTTTCCGCGGGAGGGCGGCGGCCCTTCCCTGTTTCATTTTTGCGACAAAAAGCCGGCCCCGCAGGGCCGGCTTTTCTGTTTTGTGGTCAGTTGGCGGAGGGGGAAGAGGCCGGGGCGGAGGAAGCTTCCAGCTCCTCCTGGCCCTCTTCGGCGGCCTCCATCACGCTGCCCATGGTGCGGCCTTCGTCCACATTCATGCCGGAGATGTACTCATAGCCGGTGGCAAGGCCCAGGTCCTCGGCGGGCACGGGCTTGTCCGGGCTGCGGAAGTGCTCGTTCAAAATGCGGGCGCAGTTCTCCCGGTCGGTGTAATACACCCAGGTGTGGCCGTTGATGTGGGCCGAGCCGCCGGGCGCGCGCACGATGAAGATGTTTTCCGGCTCGATCTTGAGCATGGTGTCGTACAGGCCCCAGATGTCGGTGATGTCCAGGCTGGTGTTGATGTAGTGGGCGATGAGCTTGCAGGTGGTGTAGTAGTCCGCCAGGGTGTAGTCCTCCAGGAAGGTCTTGACCAGGGCGGCGTAGAAGTACTGCTGGGTCTCCAGCCGTTTATAGTCGGCGGTGGCGTAGTTGCGGTTGCGCAGGATCAGCTCGGCGGTATCGCCGCTGATGAGGTGGGTGCCCTGGGTGCAGACCAGGTCCTCCTTGCCGGTGTCCTTGTCCACGGTGACGATGTCCCAGGGGACATACATCTCGATGCCGCCCATGTTGTTCAGCATGGTCTTGAAGGCGTTCATGTCGATGGTGACATAATCGTCCACCGGCAGCTTGTACAGCTGGTAGATCATGTTGGCGATGTTGTTGATGAGGTTCTCCTGGTCGGGGCCGTTGGCATAGACCTCGTTGATCTTGCCCTCGATGGCCTTTTTGCCGCCGCCCATGTCCTCGCCGTAGTAGGTGTCGCGGGGGATCTGGAAGGCGTTCACGGTGCCGGCGTCCCGGTCGATCTGGACATAGAGGATGACGTCGGTCATGCCCTTGCCTTCGGCGTAGTCCCGGTCAGTGTCGTAGTCGATGCCCAGCAGCAGCAGGTTGTAGGTGCGGTCGCCCTCAGACGCCAGGTCCGGGTCCTGCACCTGATTCAGCTGGCCGGCCTCGCCCTCGTCCAGGGCGGGCGCCACCTGGCTGTACATATACCACACCGTGCCGCAGGCGGCCAGAAGCACCACCGCCAGCACGATCAGCGCCAGCTTGACGGCGTTGCGTTTGTTCTTTGGCTTGTTCAAAGGGTCGTTCCCTCGCTTTCAGTTTTTTGCGGCCCGGTCCCGCGGGCCAAAAATGTCAAAAGAGTTACAGAGGAATTATACTCCATCTTTTACGAAAAATGGAGGCTTTTTGCCCATTTTCGCCCATTGCCACAAAACCCTGTTCGCTTTTTCTGCCATTTTACTATATTTTTACATTGCTTTTGTGCGCCTTTCGCGCACAAAAGCCCCTGTGCCGCCGGCACAGGGGCTTTTGAAGGACGTTTTTACTGGGTGACCAGGGTGGTGCCGGGGTAGTAATGGGCAAGGATGTCCGCATAGCCCCAGCCGTTGGCGGCGTAGCCCCAGGCGCCCATCTGGCTCATGCCGCAGCCGTGGCCGTAGCCGTAGACGGTGAAGGTGAAGGCCTCGCTGCCCGCGTCGTAGCTGATGTCGAAGGCGGCGGAGCGCAGGGTCTTGCCGTTGACATTGTTCAGCACGTTCTCCCGCAGGTTGCGGCCGGTGGTGGTGGCGGTGCCCACCCGGATGCTGGTGACGTAGCCGCTGGAGTTCTTGACGATGTCGCCGAACCAGTCCTCGGGGTTGGAGCTGTAAGCGTAGAGGTCAACACCCAGGCGCTCCTGGGCGCGGGCGGCCACCTCGCTGGTGTAGTAGACCCGGGTGCTCTGCCAGTTGGAGGCATAGTCCTTGTCGTAGGGGCTGTCCACATTGATGAGGTAGGGCCGTGCGCCGCCCCACACCTCCTGGCTGGAGTTGGTGCCGAAGGCCGCGGAGGCGAAGTAGGGGGTGAAGGCAACGCTGCCGTTGTAGGTGAGGATCTGGTTGGCCACCTCACGGGCGGCGGCGCGGATGGTCTCGTTGGGCTCCAGGCCGGCCACGCTGGGCGCGCCGCGCTGACTGAGGATCCAGCTGTGGGCCGCCACCATCTGGGCCTTGTAGGCCTCCACAGGGGCGTTTGCGCCCATCTCGTTGCGGGCGATCATGGCCAGACACTCCACCAGGTCCATCTCCTGGCGCACGCCGTTCATGGTGACGGTGATGGTGCTGCCGGAAGAGGGCGGAGGGGTGGGAGTGGGCGCGGGGGTGGGCGCGGGCGTCGGGCCCGGGGTGGGCTCGGCGGTGGCCGGGGTGCTGGCCGAGGGGGTGGCGCTGGGCTTCGGGCTGGCGGATGCGTCCGGCGTGGCCGACGGGCTGGCCGAAGCGTCCGGCGTGGGGGAAGCGCCCGGCTCCACCGTTTCGCCGCCGCCCACCTCGCTCAGAGGCCGGTCCTCATCGGGCATGCCGGCCTCCTCCTGCACGTCGCTGGAGGTGGCGCCGCCGGTCTTGTACCAGTTCAGCCAATACTGGCTGAGGGTGGTGAGGCTGGGGGCGGAAACGCCCTCGCTCTCATACACCGCCATGGGCATCAGGGGCTGCTCGGCGGGCTGCACCTGATTGCCGAAGAGGATGGCGGCCTCGTTGTCCCGCAGCTGGCGGCCGGTGATGACCAGCATCCGCCCGCTGGCGGAGGGGCTGTCCGCCACCAGGGTGACGAAGGCGTCGCCGTCCCGCACGTCGGCGGGCATCTCGTAAAGGCTGCGGGCCTTGGCCCCCAGCACAAAGGTGAGGTAGTCCTCGTAGTTGGACAGGTCCTGCAGGCCGTAGAGGTCAAAGGCGGACTCGCCCGTCTCGGCGGGGTCCCACTCGTAGACCGCCAGCACCTTGTAGCGGTAGTCGCCGTCGGCGGTGTAGAGGGTGAAGCCGCTGTTCTCCTTCAGCACTTCCTCCTGCACCAGCTCGCTGAGCTGTTCCATGGAGGCGGTGGGGCAGCGCACGAGCACGTTGCTCTGGCTCTGGCCCAGGGTCTCCGAGCCGGTGAACCGGGGCAAGGTGTCCTCGGCGGCGTTCACCACGCCGCCCTGCCGGCCGCCGGGGGCCGCCGCGTCGGCGGACCAGACCAGCGAGCCGTCCAGTTCGGGCAGGGCCAGATAGGCCGCCACGCCCGCGTCCTTGGCCTGCTGGGCCAGCAGATAGTCCCGGGCCGCGTCGTCGTAGTCGGCGGTGCCGTAGCCCACGTCGCCCAGCACGCTGCCGCCGCCGGGCAGCTTGCCTCCCTGCCACAGCCACAGCGCCACGCCGCCGGCGATGGCCGCCACCAGCAGGACGCAGCCGATCAGCCGCCCCCAGTGGGGGCCGGAGGGCTTTTGCTCCTGCCCTTCATGGGCGGGTTCGGGGGCTTCGTCGCTGAACAGCAGCTGCGCCGCGCTGGTGAGCTGCTCGTCCGGCTTGAGAAGGTCGGCGGGCGCGCCGTCGGGCCGGGGCGCCTTGCCGGTGAAGGCCGGGGCCGCGGGCGCAGGGGCGCTTTGGGCCGGGGCGGCTTTCGGGGCCGGCCGGGCCGGGGCCTGCGGGGGCTGGGCCGCCTCCGCCTTGGGGGCCGCCGCAGGGGCGGGGGCCGCTTTTGCCGCCGCGGGGGCAGAGACCGCCTGCGGAGCGGGGGCCGCCGGGGCCGCCGCTTTCGGCGCGGGGGCGGAAGCGAGGCCCGCCAGCGCCTGACCGGGCAGTTCCAGTTTCGGGGCGGGGCCGCCCAGCTTAAACCGCTCCACAAAGGAGTCCATGTCCTTGCCCTGGGCCATGCGGCGCAGCATGTCCAGCAGCCAGCCGGCGGCCAGAGCCTGCTCGTCGCCGTCCGCGGGCAGGGGCCGCACCCAGGCGTATTTGTCGTTGCAGGTGAGCACGAAGGCCGGGTGCTGCCCGTCCGAAGGGCAGTAGGCCGCGGCCCAGTCCGCCCCGGAGACCCGCAGCGCCGCGTGGGCGCGGGTGGCGGCGGGCTGCACCGGGCAGTGGGGATATTTCTTTAAAAGGTGCTTGTTGGGCGCCACCCGCGCGCCCCGCTTGGGGTGGGCGTAGCTCTGGGCACCGAAGTCATAGACGCTGCCCGCCTTGTCGCACCCGGCGAGGGCGGCGTCCAGCAGCTTGCCGGTGGCCGCGTCCGCCGCAACGAACAGGCGGCCGGACTTTGCCAGCGCGTCCACCGCCACATTGGCGAGGCTCTCTTCGCCCACGCAGAACACCGCGTCGCCGAAGCGGCTCTCAAAGTAGTCCTGCCAGCGGCGGCAGACCGAGGCGGCATCCCCGCCCCGGGCGGTGACGCAGACGGCGTACTCGCCGTTTTTCATCAGAAGGTTCAGGCCCGGGCAGCCCTGGCCCGCGGCGGTGCGCAGCACCTGGGTCACCTGGTCCAGCTGCGGGCCAAACAGCCGCAGCACCAGTGAGCAGGAGTTTTGTTCCATGGTGTTCACCTCTCAATCCGGGATGTCCCGGGCGTTCACCGCGCCGGGGATGGGCAGCCCCAGGGCCAGCCGGCGGGCGGCGTCCAGGGCGTTTTTGGCGGCGGCCAGGCGGATGGTGGCCCGGTCCCGGCTGCCCAGGTCCAGGCGCTTGACGAACACATCCGCGCCCCGGGCCGCGCCCATGTATACAAGGCCCACCGGCTTTTCGGGGGTGCCGCCCCCGGGGCCGGCGATGCCGGTGAGGGAGACGGCCACGTCCGCGCCGGCAGCCTTTGCCGCGCCCGCCGCCATGGCGGCGGCCACCTGGGGGCTCACCGCGCCGTGCTTTGCCAGCGCCTCTTCGCTGACCCCCAGCAGTTTCTGTTTTGCTTCATTTGCGTAGGTCACAAAGCCGAAGCCGAACGCTTCGCTTGCGCCGGGCACGTTCGTGACCAGCTGGCTCACAAGGCCGCCGGTGCAGCTTTCGGCGGTGGCGAGGGTGAGGCCCTTCTGGCGCAGAGCGCTCACCAGGGCGTATTCCAGCCCCTCCTCGCCCTCGGCGTAGATGTACTCCCCCGCCAGCCGGTAGAAGTTCCGGGCGTAGTCCCGGCACATGGCCCGGGCCGTTTCTTCATCGGGGGCGGCGGCGGTGATGCGGATGAGCAGCTCCGAGGTCTTGGCGTAGACCGCGGCGGTGGGGTTCTCGTTTTTGAAGAGATGGCCCAGCAGCTCCTCGGCGTGGCTCTCGCCGATGCCGGTGAGGCGCAGCACGAGGCTTTCCAGCACGCGCTGCTGCCCCTTTTGCAGGAAGAGACGCACGGCGTTTTTCCACAGAGGCTCCAGCTCCGAGGGCGGGCCGGGCAGCAGCACCGCCCGTTTGCCGTCTGCCTCGAACCACACCGCCGGGGCGGTGCCGTTGGGGTTTTCGAACCAGCCGCCCCTGGTGGGCACCATGGCCTGTTTTTCGTTGTTGGCGGGGGTGGTGCGGCCGGTGGAGGTGAAGAAGGCGCGGATCTCCTCCAGCACTTTCGGCTCAAAGCGCATCTCGTCGCCAAAGCACCGGGCCACCGTCTCCTTGGTCAGATCGTCCGCCGTGGGGCCAAGGCCCCCGGAGAACACCAGCAGGTCGCTGCGGCCAAGGGCGGCGCGCACCGTTTCCTCCAGGCGGGCGGCGTTGTCGCCCACCACCTGCTGGTGCAGCACGTCAATGCCCAGCGCCGCCAGCTCCCGGGACAAAAAGCGGGCGTTGGTGTTCAGAATGTCACCCAGCAGCAGCTCGGTGCCCACACAGATGATCTCAGCGGTCAAGTTTCTCTCCCCCTTTGTGCCATTTCACAGCAGCAGGTCGTCCTCGTCCCCGGCGGCCTTGCGCATGTCGATGCGGATGCGCTCCACATCCTTGGCCGCCCGCTCTTCCAGCGCCGCCAGACCGGGCATCTCCGCCTCGGCGGCCTCCACCTCGGCCAGGGTGGGTTTGGTCTTGGGGTGGGGCGGGGTGAAGATGGTGCAGCAGTCCTCGTAGGGCAGGATGCTGGTTTCAAAGGTGCCGATGCGGCGGGCCGTCTCCACGATCTCGGTCTTGTCCATGCCGATGAGGGGCCGCAGGATGGGCAGGTCCTGGGCCGCGTCGGTGCAGGCCAGGGCCATCAAGGTCTGGCTGGCCACCTGGGCCAGGCTCTCGCCGGTGACCAGGGCCTTTGCGTCGATCTCCTTGGCGATGCGGTTGGCGATGCGCATCATGCTGCGGCGCATGAGCACGGTGAACAGCACGTCGGGCGCGTGGTCCCGGATGTACTCCTGGGGGGTGGTGTAAGGCACCACATACAGAACGCAGCTGCCGGTGTAGCCGCTGATGGTCTGGGCCAGGGTCTGCACCTTGCGCTTGGCCGCCTCGCTGGTGTAGGGCGGGCTGGCGAAGTGGATGTGATGCAGCGCAAGGCCGCGGCGGGCCATGTACCACGCGGCCACCGGGCTGTCGATGCCGCCGGAGAGCATGTTCACCGCGCGGCCGCTGGTGCCCACCGGCAGGCCGCCGGGGCCGGGCACCTTGGGGCCGTGGATGTAGGCGCCGTAGTCCCGCACCTCCACCATGACCACGATGTCCGGGTGATGCACGTCCACCTTCAGGTGGGGGTGCTTGGAGAGCAGAAAGCCGCCCAGCTCCCGGCTGATCTCCGGGCTCTTCATGGGGAAGGACTTGTCCGAGCGCTTGGCCTCCACCTTGAAGGTGCGCAGGCCCCGCAGGGTCTCGCCCAGATAGCTTTCGGCGGTGGCCTTGATGGCCTCAAAGTCCTTTTCGCACACCGCCGCGCGGCTGAGGGCCGCCAGACCGAACACCTGGCCCACCCGCTTGAAGGCCTCGTCGAAGTTGGCGGCGGCCTCCTCGTCCCGGGGCTCCACGTACATGGTGCTCTGGGCCTTGTAGACCTGGAACTTGCCCAGCTCCCGCACGCGGAAGCGCAGGGCCTTGGCCAGCGCCGCCTCAAAGGTGGCCTTGTTCAGGCCTTTCAGGGCCATCTCGCCCTGGTAGCAAAGAATAACTTCCTTCATCGTCGTTTCTCCTTACGTCGCGCTCAGCGCAGCTGCGCCAGCGTTTTGAGGCCCTGTTCCAGGCCATTCAGCAGAGCGTCCACGTCCGCCTCGGTGTTCTCGGCGCAGAAGCTCACCCGCAGGGCGGTGTCGATGCGCCGCGGCTCCAGACCCATGGCCCCCAGCGTGTGGCTGGCGGCGCCCCGGGAGCAGGCCGACCCGCTGGACACATACACCTTCGTCTGCTCCAGATAATGGAGCATGGTCTCGCTCTTCACCCGCATGGTGCTGAAGTTCAGCACCTCGCTCACCGCGTCCTCCGGGCTGTTGAGCACCACGTCCAGGGTGGCAAGGCCCGCCCGCAGCCGGGCGTTCAGCGCCGCCGCGCGGGCCGAGCGGGCCGCGAAGGTCTTTTCCATCCGCCGGGCGGCGGTGGCAAGCCCCACCGCGTAGGGCAGGTTCTCGGTGCCGGGGCGCACGCCCTGCTCCTGGCCGCCGCCGTGGCCCTTCTCCTGCCCGCCGCCCAGATACGGCGGCTGGATGTTGTAGCCCCGGCGCAGATAAAGCGCGCCCACGCCCTTGGGGGCGTGAATTTTGTGGCCGCTGACGGTGTAGCTGTCGATGTTTTCCAGGCTCACCGGCACCCGCATCCAGGCCTGCACGCCGTCCACATGCACGGCGGTGCGGCTGTTGGCTGCCTTCACCCGGGCAGCCAGCTTCTTCACGTCCTGCCTTGCACCCGTCTCGTTGTTCACCTGCATGCAGGTGACGAGAATGGTGCCCTTGTCCACCCGGTCGGCCAGGGCGTCCACGTCGAGACGGCCGTCCGCGCCGGGGGCGACGAAGTCCACCTCGAAGCCCTCTTCGGCAAGGCGGGCCAGGGGCAGCGCCGCGCTGGGATGTTCGAAGCCGCTGGCCACGATCTTCTTGCCCCAGCTGCGCCGGGCCAGCGCCGCGCCCAGCAGGGCGATGTTGTTGCTCTCGCTGCCGCAGCCGGTGAAGAACACCTGCCCCGGCTCGGCCCCCAGGGTGCGGCCCACGATGTTCCGGGCCTTGTCCAGCAGCTCCTTGGACTCCACACCGGGGGTGTAGAGGCTGGAGGGGTTGCCCCAGTGGTTCGTCATGGTCTTGTAAATGGCGTCGGCCACCTCAGGGGCCACCCGGGTGGTGGCGGCGTTGTCCAGATAGTGCAGGGCTTCGTTGTCGATCATCGCAGCTTCCCGACCTTTACAATAAGTATAGTCCGCCGTTTTTATCCGTTGTGTTCTGCATCTGCCCGGCGGCGGGTCATAAAGATACAGAATATATTATAGCACGACTGTGCCCGGGGGCACAAGGCCGCGGCGGGGCCGGAAAGTGTTACTTTTGCGGCGGGCCTTGTAACCGGCGGCCGGTTCTGCTACCATGGATACTGTAAGAAACAGGGGGCGAAGGGCCCCCGGGATGAGAACAGAAAGGGTGGCGCGCATGAAAACGGATATTCAGATCGCCCAGGAGGCGACCTTGAAGCCCATCACCGAGATCGCGGCGGGGCTGGGCCTTGGCGAGGATGACATCAGCCTTTACGGCAAATACAAGGCGAAGATCGACCACCGGCTGGCCAAAAAGGCCCAGAAACAGGGCAAGCTGATTTTGGTCACGGCCATCAGCCCCACCCCGGCGGGCGAGGGCAAGACCACCATCAGCTGCGGCCTTGCGGACGCGCTGAACGCCCTGGGCAAAAAGACCATGCTCTGCCTGCGTGAGCCCAGCCTCGGGCCCGTGTTCGGCATCAAGGGCGGCGCGGCCGGTGGCGGCTACGCCCAGGTGGTGCCCATGGAGGACATCAACCTCCACTTCACCGGCGACCTGCACGCCATCGGCGCGGCCAACAACCTGCTGGCGGCCATGGTGGACAACAGCATCTACCAGGGCAACCCCCACCACATCGACCCCCGCCGGGTGACCTGGAAGCGCTGCGTGGACATGAACGACCGGCAGCTGCGCTTTGTCACCGACGGGTTGGGCGGCAAGGTGAACGGCACCCCCCGGGAGGACGGCTTTGACATCACGGTGGCCAGCGAAGTGATGGCCATCTTCTGCCTTGCCACCGACCTGAAAGACTTGAAGGAGCGGCTGTCTCGCATCGTGGTGGCCTACACCTACGAGGGCCAGCCTGTGACCGCCGGCCAGATCGGCGCGGCGGGCGCGATGACCGCCCTGCTGAAGGACGCCTTTGACCCAAACCTCGTCCAGACGCTGGAGAACAACCCCGCCATCATCCACGGCGGCCCCTTCGCCAACATCGCCCACGGCTGCAACAGCGTGATGGCCACCCGGCTGAGCCTTTCTCTGGCGGACTATGTGGTCACCGAGGCGGGCTTCGGCGCGGACCTGGGCGCGGAGAAATTTCTGGACATCAAGTGCCGCATGACCGGCCTTGCCCCGAACGCGGTGGTGCTGGTGGCCACCGTGCGGGCGCTGAAGCATCACGGCGGCTGCCCCAAGGACCAGCTGGGCGTGCCCAATGTGGACTACCTGAAGGCGGGCGCGGCGAACCTTGCCCGCCACGTGGAGAACATGCGCGGCTTCGGCGTGCCGGTGTGCGTTGCCATCAACGCCTTCCCCACTGACAGCGCCGAGGAGCACGAGTGCCTGCGGGACATCTGCGCCGACCTGGGCGTGCCCTGCGAGCTGGCCACCGTCTTTGCCGACGGCGGCAAGGGCGGCCTTGAACTGGGCAAAGCGGTGCTGAGCATCCTGCAGCCCGAGACCACCCTCAACTTCACCTACCCCGACGAGGCCCCGCTGGCCGAGAAGGTGGACGCGGTGGCGAAGAAGATCTACCGCGCCGCGGCGGTGAGCTGGAGCGCCCCCGCCAAGAAGGCGCTGGCGGAGATCGAGGCCATGGGCTACGGCAAGCTGCCGGTGTGCATCGCCAAGACCCAGTACTCCTTCAGCGACGACGCGACTCTGCTGGCCGCGCCGGAAGGCTTCACCATGACCGTGCGGGACGTGCGTCTTAGCGCCGGCGCGGGGTTCGTGGTGGTCATCATGGGCAGCATCATGACCATGCCCGGCCTGCCCAAAAAGCCCGCCGCCGAGAACATCGACGTGGACGAGAACGGCCGCATCACCGGGCTGTTCTGAAACAAGGCATAACGAAAGAGGCTCCCCGCGCGGGGAGCCTCTTTTTCGTGGTGCGGCACCTTGTGTTTTCGCGGTCAGCCGTTTGCCCGGCTGGCCTTTTTTCAGTTCTGGTCTTTCGAGTGGCTGAAGGCCGCGGCCAGCACGCCGCACACAAGGCTGGCGGTGACCCCCGCGGCCGCGGCGGAAAAGCCGCCGCAGAGCGCGCCCAAAAGGCCGCTTTTTTCCACCGCGTCCACCACGCCCTGGGCCAGCAGGTGCCCAAAGCCCAGCAGGGGCACGCTGGCCCCCGCCCCGGCAAACTCCGCCAGCGGGTCGTAGAGGCCCAGGGCGCTGAGCACAACACCCGCCACCACATAGGTCACCAGCACCCGGGCGGGGGTGATGCTGGTCAGGTCGATGAGCAGCTGCCCCGCCACGCAGATGAGGCCGCCCACCACGAAAGCCCAAAGATAGGTCATGTTTCCGCCTCCTCGCTCACAAGTTCCACCAGATGGGCCACGCCGGGGATGCTCATGCCCTGCTGGCTGGTGATCTGGCTCATCAGCGCCCCGGTGGAGAGGAACAGCACCCGGCGCATTTTGCCCTTGCGCAGAGCGGGCAGCACCCGGGCGCAGAGCACCGCCGCCGAACAGCCCGCCCCGCTGCCCCCGGCCTGCACCTCCTGTTTGTGGATGTCGTAAATTTCGAGGCCGCAGTCGGTGTGATTTTTCATTTCCAGCCCCTCCGCCTCCAGCAGCTGGGCCAGCAGGCGGCTGCCCACCAGACCCAGGTCGCCGGTGTAGACCGCGTCGAAGTCGGCGGGGGTGCGGCCGGTATCCGCGCAGTGGCGCAGGATGGTCTCGGCGGCGGCGGGGGCCATGGCGCCGCCCATGTTGGTCAGGTCGGTGACGGCATAGTCCCGCACCCGGCCGAAGGTGACCGAGGCCACCCGGGGCCCCGCCCCCCGCGCCGCCACAAGGCAGCAGCCCGCGGCGGTGGCCGTCCACTGGGCGGTGGGGGTGCGCTTGCCGCCGTAGCTCAGAGGGGTGCGGAACTGCCGCTCCGCCGCGCAGAAGTGGCTGCTGGCCAGCGCCGCCGCCACCTCCACGCATCCCCCCGCCGCGAGGCAGGCCGCCAGCCCCAGCGCCTCGGCCATGGTGCTGCACGCCCCGTACAGCCCGGCAAAGGGCACGTCGGTGCGGCTCATGTGGTAGGCGGTGGCGGTGCACTGGTTCTGCAGATCGCCCCCCAGCACAAGGCTCAGCCGCCCCAAGGGCAGCCGTGCCTTTTGCAGTGTCAGCTCCAGGCAGTGCTGCTGCAGGCGGCTTTCCGCCTGCTCCCAGGTGGGCTCGCCCAGGCTGTTCTCGGGAAAGAGCAGGTCAAACTGGGCCGCCATCGGGCCCTCCCCCTCCTTTTTGCCGCCCACGGCCCCCTGGGCCAGAATGACCGGCGGCGCGTCGAAGAGGATGGTGTCGCCTTTGCGCATCAGCCCGCCCCCTTTAGATGAAGGGGCGCAGGAAGTAGTACAGCGCCCCCCAGGCGGTGCTGGCCAGCACGCCGTAGACGATGACCGGGCCGGCGATCTGGAACATCTTGGCCCCCACGCCGGTGACGTAGCCCTCGCACCGGGCCTCGATGGCCTGGCTGACCACCGCGTTGGCAAAGCCGGTGATGGGCACCAGCGTGCCCGCCCCGGCCTTTGTGGCCAGCTTGTGATACCAGCCCAGGGCGGTGGTGACGGCGGAGATCACGATGAGGGTGATGCTGGTCATGCAGCCCGCGTCGCTGCGCACAAAGCCCGCCGCCATATACGCCTTGCGCAGCGCCTCGCCCGCAAGGCAGATGCCGCCGCCCACGAAAAAGGCCCACAGGCAGTCCTTGAGCAATTTGGAGTGGGGGCTGGCCCCCGCCACCAGCCGGCCGTATTGTTCCACCGTTATCTTCAAAGCAGAGTCCTCCTCCCGCTGCGCGAAAAACATTCTGTTTGCAGTTTCTCCCGCCGCGGGGGGATTTATGTACACACAGCAAAAGGGCGGGCGCCGGCAATGGCCGGCGCCCGCCCTTTATCGTGTTGCGTTACAGGTCGGGGTGATACTCTTTGCAGGTGCACTTTTTCCACTTGAGGCCGCTGCCGCAGGGGCAGGGGTCGTTGCGGCCGATGCGCACGGCCTTGACCGGGCCGTTCTTGCCGGTGCTCACGGTGCCCTTGCCGGGGGTGGCGGCGTCGCCGGTGGGTTTGGCCACCTGGGTGCGCTGCACCGGCTGCTCGGTGCGGATCTGCACCGTCAGCAGCATGCGCACGGTGTCCTCGCGGATGCTGTCCACCATGGCGTCGAACATCTCGAAGCCCTCGATGCGGTATTCCACCACCGGGTCCCGCTGGCCGTAGCTGCGCAGGTAGATGCCCTGGCGCAGCTGGTCCATGTTGTCGATGTGCTCCATCCACTTGGTGTCCACGTTGCGCAGCAGGCACACACGCTCCAGCTCGCGCATCACCGGCGAGCCGTACTGCTTTTCCTTCGCGTCCAGGATGGCAGCGCCCCGCTCCTGCAGCACCTGGGCCACCTTGTCGCGGGTGATGCCCTTCAGCTCCTCTTCGGGGTAGACGAAGTCGGTGGGGCGGGTCAGCCAGCCCTGGTAGTGGCGGCGCAGGGCGGCGAAGTCCCAGTCGGCGGGATTCTCGCCGGCGCAGAAGCTCTCCACGCTGGCCTTGATGTTCTCGTCCATCATGGTGCGCACGGTGGCGGACAGGTCCTCGCCGTTGAGCACCTTGCGGCGCTGGCCGTAGATGATCTCGCGCTGCTTGTTCATCACGTCGTCGAACTGCAGCACGTTTTTGCGGATGCCGAAGTTCTGGGCTTCCAGCTTCTTCTGGGCGCTCTCGATGGTGCCGGTGAGCATGCGGTTCTCGATGGGCATGTCGTCCTCGAGGCCCAGGGTGTTCATCAGGTTCTGCACCCGCTCGCCGCCGAACAGGCGCATCAGGTCGTCCTCCAGGCTGAGGAAGAACCGGGACGCGCCGGGGTCGCCCTGACGGCCGGCACGGCCGCGCAGCTGGTTGTCGATACGGCGGCTCTCGTGGCGCTCGGTGCCGATGATGAACAGGCCGCCGGCGGCGCGCACTTCCTCGGCCTCGGCGCTGATCTCCGCCTTGTGCTTTTTCAGCAGCTCCTCGTAGCGGGCGCGGATGGCCAAGATCTCCTCGTTGTCGGTGTCGGCGTGGCCGTCCGCCTCGGCGATGAGCTCCTCGGCAAAGCCCTCCTTGCGCAGGTCGGCCTTGGCCATGAAGTCGGCGTTGCCGCCCAGCATGATGTCGGTGCCGCGGCCCGCCATGTTGGTGGCGATGGTGACGGCGTTCTTCTTGCCGGCCTGGGCCACGATCTCGGCTTCCTTCTCGTGGTTCTTGGCGTTCAGCACGTTGTGCTTGATGCCCTTGCGGCTGAGCAGCTTGCTCAGGGTCTCGCTCTTTTCGATGCTCACGGTGCCCACCAGCACGGGCTGGCCCTTGGCGTGGCATTCCACCACCTGCTGCACCACCGCGTCGTACTTGCCGGCCACGGTCTTGTAGACGCTGTCCGCCAGGTCCTGCCGCTGGCAGGGCTTGTTGGTGGGCACGGTGACGATGTTCAGACCGTAAATTTCGCTGAACTCGTCCGCCTCGGTGCTGGCGGTACCGGTCATGCCGGAGAGCTTTTCGTACATGCGGAAGTAGTTCTGGAAGGTGATGGTGGCCAGGGTCTTGCTCTCGGCGGCCACCTGCACGCCCTCTTTGGCCTCGATGGCCTGGTGCAGGCCCTCGTTGTAGCGGCGGCCGATCATCAGGCGGCCGGTGAACTCGTCCACGATGATGACCTCGCCGTCACGCACCACATAGTCGATGTCCCGCTTCATCACGCCCCGGGCCTTGATGGCCTGGTTGATGTGGTGGGCCAGGGTCATGTTGGCGCCGTCGGCCAGGTTCTCCACATGGAAGTAGGCCTCCGCCTTCTTGATGCCGCTCTCGGTGAGGGTGGCGGTCTTGTGCTTTTCGTCCACCACATAGTCGCCGTCCACCTGGGCGTCCTGGTCCTCTTTCTCGTCCAGCTCCACCACCTTGCTCATCTTCAGGGTGCGGGCGAAGGCGTCCGCCTGCTGGTAGAGGCTGGAGGAATCGTCGCCCCTGCCGCTGATGATGAGGGGGGTGCGGGCCTCGTCGATGAGGATGGAGTCCACCTCGTCCACGATGGCATAGTAATGCCCGCGCTGCACCATGTTCTCCTTGTAGACCACCATGTTGTCCCGCAGGTAGTCGAAGCCGAACTCGTTGTTGGTGCCGTAGGTGATGTCGGCGTTGTAGGCGGCGTGGCGCTGCTCGTTGGTGATGCCCTGCACGATGAGGCCTACCGACAGGCCCAGCCAGCGGTACAGCTTGCCCATCCACTCGGAGTCACGGCGGGCCAGGTAGTCGTTCACGGTGACCACGTGCACGCCCTTGCCGGTGAGGGCGTTCAGATAGACCGGCAGGGTGGCCACCAGGGTCTTGCCCTCGCCGGTGCTCATCTCCGCGATGCAGGCGCGGTGCAGCACGATGCCGCCCATGATCTGCACCGGGAAGTGTTTCATGCCCAGCACGCGCCAGCTGGCCTCCCGGCAGACGGCAAAGGCGGTGGGCAGGATGTCATCCAGGCTTTCGCCCTTGGCCAGCCGCTCCTTCAAAGCGGGGGTCATGGCCTGCAGCTCGGCGTCGGTCTTTGCGGCCATCTCGGGCTCCATGGCCACCACGGCGTCGGCGATGGGGCGGATGCGCTTGAGCTCCTTGTCGGAGAAGGAGCCGAACAGTTTGTCGATCAAAGACATAGTATCACTCACGATCTGAACGGGCGGGCGCAAAAGCGGCCCTTTGCCCGGTAATCTGCACACGAAAACCCACAGTGCGCTATTTTATATAGTACATCACAAAGCCGGGGCCTGTCAACGCCGCCAGGGGTCGAAAACCCGCTGGTGGAGCCGAACGGGCGGCATTTCACCGCCCGTCGGGCCGCCCCTTTGGTGCGCGGGGAGGCCAAATGAAACTTTTTTGTGAATTTTCATCAAAGGCTTGTTCTTGGGGAACAATATGGCTATAATGATAATATCATGTAATATCAAAAACCATATGTTATGGTTTTGGAGGTGGCGTTATGAGCCGGTATTTTGAAAAAGGGCGGGAGCCCGTGAGCAGCTACACCCATTTCTGGGGGGCGCTGGCCAGCGCCTTCGGCACGCTGGCGCTGGCGGCGCGCAGCCTGCACACCGGCGCGGGCGGCGCGGTGCTGGCGGGGGTGGTGCTGTTCGGCCTGTCGCTGGTGGCGCTCTATTCCGCCAGCAGCATCTACCACTACGCCCTGGGGGCGGCGGCCAAGGTGCGGCGGCTGCGCAAGCTGGACCACGCCATGATCTATGTGCTCATCGCCGGTAGCTACACCCCGCTGTGCATCAAATTCATGGACCCGGCCAAGCTGCCGGTGTTTTTGGGGGCCATGTGGACGATGGCGGCGGCGGGCATCCTGCTGAAACTTTTGTGGCTGGACGCGCCCCGCTGGCTGGGCACCCTGCTCTATCTGGCCCTGGGCTGGGCCATCGTGGTGGACCTGCCCGCCTTCGCGGCCATGCCCGCGGGGTGCCTGGGCCTTGTGGCCGCCGGCGGCGTGTGCTACTCGCTGGGGGCGGTGCTCTACATGCTCAAGTGGCCCAACCTGAGCGAGCGGTGGGGCTTCCACGAACTGTTCCATCTGTTCATTCTGGCGGGCAGCGCCTGCCACTTCGCCGCGGTGTTCTTCTTCGTGGCCTGAAAGGGCTTGCGGGCGCGGGGCGCGGGTGATAGAATGGCCTAAAAGACGGCTGTTCTGTGAGGTGATGCGCGATGGAACTCATCCTTCCCGGCCCCGCCTGCGAGGCATCCTACCGGCAGGCCATTGAGGAATACGCCCGCGCGGGGCTTTCCCCCACCTGCTTTTTCGGCGGCGCGGAGCGCTGCCCCGACGGGCTGTTCGCCCGCTTTGCGGACTACCGCGCCGGGCAAAACCTGCCGGCGGGCTATGTGCCCTGCACCAGCCTGTGGCTGGTGGACGGGGACGAATTTCTGGCGGAAGTTTCCATCCGCCACCGGCTGACCCCCGCGCTGGAGCGCTTTGGCGGCCACATCGGCTACGCCGTGCGGGCAGGCCGCTGGGGGCAGGGGCTGGGCACGAAGCTGCTGGCGGGCGCGCTGGACTACGCCCGCGGCACGCTGGGCCTCTCCTGGGTGCTGCTGACCTGCGCCGACGGCAACACCGGCTCCGCCCGGGTCATAGAGAAGAACGGCGGCGTTCTGCTGGACAAGCTGGACGACGTCATCGACGGCAGACCCCGCGTCACCCGCCGGTACCGCATCGAGCTTTGAATTTGTTCAAACAAAAAAGGTGGAATTTCCGTATGAGGAAATTTCCACCTTTTTTTCTTGCCTGAAGGCTGGTATCATAAGAATGGGCTTTCAGAGGCCAAGCAGCGCCAGAAGTTCCTCCAGCGTGCCGATGACCGGCACGCCCGCCGTCAAAAGCCGCGCCCGGCTCTGGTGCCCGGCGGCGCAGAGCACGCATTTTGTGCCGAGACCCGCCGCCACCTCCGCGTCGTGGAGGGTGTCCCCCACCAGCACCGCCTGGGCCGGGTCAAAGTTCTGGCGGGCCATCCACGCTTTGCCCACCGCCAGTTTGCCGTGGGCGTAGTAGTCAGTCTGGCCCAGCAGCTCGTCAAAGTATCCTGCCACGCCCAGATGCTCGGTCTGGGCTTTCAGCAGCGTCAGCTCGCTGGCCGAGAGGATGACCTGCCGCACCCCGGCGGATTTCAGTGCGGCCAGAGCATCGGCCGCGCCGGGGCACAAAGAGCAGGAAAAACTCGCGGGGTCGTAGCGGGCCACATAGTCCGCCGCCATCTCTTCAAAGCTGCGCTTTTTAAAGTCGAGGCCCGCCCGCCGGTAGTAATCCACCACCGGGAACCCGAAGATCTCCCGGTAGGCGGCAAGGTCATAGCGGTTGGGGCAGCCGTCCTCCTCCAGCATCTCGTTCAGCAAGCGAAGGCACAGCTGAAGGTCGTCCAGCAGGGTGCCGTTCCAGTCCCAGATGACGCAGCGGGGTTTCATAGCGGGCCTCCTTTGATGCAAGGGTGTTTACTCGGTGAACAGTTTGCGCAGGGCAGGGTTCGACTCGATGAGCTTCACCAGCGCCACGCCCAGCACGCCGCAGGCCACCACTTCGCCCAGGGCCACGGTGACCCCGTTCCAGACCATCAGCGGCAGAGTGGCGGGCGTGTCGGAAAAGAAGATGGCAATTTCCGGCCCAACGATGAGGGCGTTGAACAAAACCGGCGGCACCGCCGCGGGCAGGGCCAGGCCCCGCACCCGGAAATTGCGCAGCTTATAAGTCACAAGGCAGGCCAGCAGGGTGGCCAGGGTGCCGAAGATGACGTCCGGCAGCACCGAACCCAAAAGGTTTGACAGAAAGCACCCCAGCACGGCGGCGGCGATGTACTCCGCGCCGAACACCGGCAGCAGCACCAGCGCCTCGGCAAAGCGGATCTGCACCGCGCCGAAGGAGAGGGGCTGCAGCGCCATGCACAGCACCACGTAGAGGGCGGCCACGAGGCCGCAGCGGACGAGTTTTCGCGTTGACATGATTACACACTCCGGCAGTTAGATTTTGACCGCCCGGCCCTGCCAGTTCCCGGCGGTGTGACCGCCCCTTTTCAAAAAGGGCGGCGAGCCTAAAATCCTAAGTTGCTCTGGCGGGCGTCGCCCGCGTAAAAGATATTATACCAGCCGCCGGCAGGATGCGCAACGCTCGCCGCGGATTTTACAAACTTCTTGTTTTACATCCCCTTCGCCGGGGCCTATAATAAAAAGGTACACAGAAAGGAAAGACCACCATGAAACAAGGCAACCTTCTGATCGTTCACGGCGGCGCGCCCACCGCCGTTATCAACTCCTCGCTGTACGGCGCGGTGACCGAGGCCAAAAAGCACCCGGAAGTGGAAAAGGTGCTGGGCGCGGTGGGCGGCACCGGCGGCATGCTGAAGGAGAACTTCTGCGATCTGTCCGCCGTGCCGGAGGAGCGCCTGAAGCTGCTGCTGCAGACCCCCGCCTCCGCCATCGGCACCAGCCGCGACGCGCTGGAGCCCGAGCACTACGCCGCCATGGCCGAGATCTGCCGCAAGCACAACATCCGCTGGGTGCTGTTCAACGGCGGCAACGGCAGCATGGACGCCTGCGGCAAGCTGTTCAAAGCCTGCGTGGCCGCCGGCGTGGACGTGCGGGTGGTGGGCATCCCCAAGACGGTGGACAACGACATCGCCGTGACCGACCACGCCCCCGGCTTCGGCTCTGCCGCCCGGTTCATCGCCGGCATCACCAGCGAGATCAGCCAGGACGTGCGCAGCCTGCCCATCCATGTGTCGGTCATCGAGGCCATGGGCCGCAACGCCGGCTGGGTCACCGCCGCCAGCGCCCTGGCCCGCACCGGAAACGGCGACGGCCCCGACCTCATCTACCTGCCTGAGCGCCCCTTCAACGAAGAGGAGTTTCTGGAGAAGGTGGGCGACCTCTACCGCAAGAAGGGCGGCGTGGTCGTGGTGGCCAGCGAGGGCCTCACCGGCCTGGACGGCAAGCCCATCGTGGAGCCCATCTTCCAGGTGGGCCGCGCCACCTACTACGGCGACGTGAGCGCCCATCTGGCCAATCTGGTCATCAAAAAGCTGGGCATCAAGGCCCGCAGCGAAAAGCCCGGCATCAGCAACCGCGCCTCCATCGCCTTCCAGTCCGAGACCGACCGGGACGAGGCGGTGCTGGTGGGCGGCGAGGCCGCCCGCGCAGCCCT
Source organism: Candidatus Allofournierella excrementavium (assembly GCF_048526665.1). Classification (NCBI taxonomy): domain Bacteria; kingdom Bacillati; phylum Bacillota; class Clostridia; order Eubacteriales; family Oscillospiraceae; genus Allofournierella; species Candidatus Allofournierella excrementavium. The sequence goes on along the minus strand of NZ_DBGFPE010000005.1, from coordinate 59,882 downwards.
GGCCGGCGAGAACGGCGTGATGGTGGGCCTGCGCCGGGTGCCCGGCCCCGTCTATCAGGTGGAGACCTTCCTCATCCCCGTGGAGCAGGTGATGCTCTACGAGCGCAAGATGCCCGACGAATACATCAGCGCCGACGGCTGCGACGTCACCGACGCCTTTGTGGAGTGGTGCCGCCCGCTGATCGGCAGCCCGCTGCGGCAGTTCGTCACCTTCAAGCCCACGCTGTAAGAACAAACAATGAACGGAGGGACCCATGTCCAGTCTGCCCGTGACCTATGAAATGGTGCGCCACAGCGCCGAGATCAACACCTACATCCAGCAGGCGGACGCCTCGCTCATCGCCCTGGGCTTCACCGAGCACTCCTTTGCCCACGTGACCCGCTGCGCGGCGGTGGCCAGCCATCTGCTGGAAGAGCTGGGAGCGGACGAGCGCACGGTGGAGCTGGCCCGCATCGCCGGCTACATGCACGACATCGGCAATCTGGTGAACCGGGTGGACCACGCCCAGAGCGGCGCGGTGATGGCCTTCCGCATCCTGGACAAGATGGGCATGCCCCCCGCCGACACGGCGCTGGTGGTGACGGCCATCGGCAACCACGACGAGGGCACCGCCTTCCCGGTGAACGGGGTGGCGGCGGCACTCATCCTGGCGGACAAGACCGACGTGCGCCGCAGCCGGGTGCGGGGCCGCGACACCATCCGCTTCGACATCCACGACCGGGTGAACTGGGCGGTGGAGCGCTCGGACCTGGACCTGGACAAGGAGCAGAAGACCCTGACCCTGCGCATCCAGCTGGACACCACCGTCTGCCCGGTGATGGATTATTTCGAGATCTTTCTGGAACGGATGCTTTTGTGCCGCAAGGCGGCGGAGTATTTCCAGCTCTCCTTCCGGCTGGAAGTGAACGGCCAGACGCTGCTGTGAGGTGCCGGTCATGGAACTGAAACGCCTCACCGACCCCGCAAGCCCGCTGTTCGCTCCCGCCATGGAGCTGTACGGCATCAGCTTCCCGGTGCACGAACAGCGGCTGGACGCCTCCCAGCGGCGCATCCTGGGCGACGAAGCCTATCACTTCGACCTGCTGTGGGCGGAGGGCGCCTTCGCGGGCCTCATCCTTTACTGGGAGCAGCCGGACTATTTCTATGTGGAGCACTTCTGCGTTCTGCCCCAGCTGCGGGGCATGGGCTTCGGCAGCCGTGCGCTGGAACTTTTACAGGCCAAGGGCAAGCCGGTCATTCTGGAAATCGACCCGCCCCGGGACGAAGTCTCCCGCCGCAGAAAGGGCTTTTACGAGCGCTGCGGCTTTGCCGCCAACCCCTTTGCCCATGTGCATCCACCCTACCGCCGGGGCGCGGCGGGCCACGACCTGGTGGTCATGAGCAGCCCCGCCCCCCTCACCGAAGAAGAATACGGCCGCTTTGCCGCGTTTTTGAAGGGCCATGTGATGGCGGACGTGTTCGACTGAAAACCTACATAAAAAAGCGCCCCTTTCCGCAATGGAAAGGGGCGCTTTTGCTGCAGAACTTACTTTTCCTCGATGGTGTACTCGAAGCCGTACTCCGCCTGCAGGGCCTTCACCTGCTCCTCGGTGTCCTGGATGAAGGTGGGCTCATAGACGCTGTTGCCGTTGTGGGCCTTCTTGTAGTCCTCCAGAAGCTGGTTCAGCTTGTCCCAGGCCTCGTTGTTGCGGGCCTCGTCGCTGCCCTCGGGGAAGCTGATGACATACTCGTGGCGTTTGGGAAGACGTGCTTTCATGGGTGATTCTCTCCTTAAAATTTGTTTTGGTTCAGCCGAGGCCGAAGAGGGCCCGGGCGTTCTGGCAGGCAGTTTCCAGCAGCTCCTCCGGCGTCTCCCCCCGCACTTCGGCCAAAAAGGCGGCGGTGTGAGCGATGAGGGAGGAGTCGCACCGGCGGCCCCGGCAGGGCTCGGGGGCCATGTAGGGGCAGTCGGTCTCCACCAGCAGCTTGTCCGGGGGGACGATGGCGGCGGCCTTCACCGCCCGCTTGGCCCCCTTGAAGGTGGCCGCGCCGCCAAAGCCGATGTACAGCCCCTGAGCGGTGAGCCAAGCGGCGTCCTCCGCCGAGCCGGAAAAGCAGTGGAGCACCCCTTTGGGGCGGTATTTTTTTAAAAGCGCGTAGGTGTCGGCGTGGGCCTCCCGGTCATGGACGATGACGGGCTTGTCCAGCTCCAGCGCCAGGCGTATCTGGGCCTCGAACAGTTCCAGCTGGGCGTCCTTGGGGATGGGCCAGTGATAGTCCAGGCCTATCTCCCCCACCGCCACCGCTTTCTTTTCCGCCAGCAGCGGGGCGATGGCGGCCAGTTCCGCCTTCCAGTCGCCGGAAAACCGGGTGTTGGTGGAGGCGTCCTCCTCGATGAGGCTCTCCGGGTGGATGCCCAGCGCGGCCCACACGAAGGGCCACGCGGCGGCCAGTTCCAGCGCGCCCTTGCTGGTGGCAAGATCGGTGGCGCACTCCACCACCCCCGCCACCCCGGCGGCGGGCAGGCTCTGCAAAAGGGCCTCGCGGTCGCCGTCGAACTGATGACTCTGGTAGTGGGCGTGGCTGTCGAAGATGGGGCCGGCCATCAGTGGATGGCGCTGCCGGGCAGCACGTCGTCGGGGAAGAAGACCACCGAAGCGCCGCCGTCCGGCATGTCGGCGGCCATCACCATGCCCTCGCTCACATACTTGCCCTTCATCATCGGGCGGGGGGCGAGGTTGGCCACGATGCCCACCTTGCGGCCGATGAGGTCCTCGGGCTTGTACCACTTGGCGATGCCGGAGAGGATGGTGCGCTCACGCTCGCCGTCGAACAGGGTCATCTTCAGCAGCTTCTTGCTCTCGGGCAGGTTCTCGCAGGTGAGCACCTGGGCCACCCGCAGCTCCACCTTGCAGAAGTCGTCGAAGGAGACTTCCGGCTGATGCTCGATGCCTTCGGCAGCGGCAGGGGCGGGCGCGGCGGCCTTCTCGGCGGCGGCAGCCTTCTCCTGGGCGGCCTTGGCCTCGTGGGCCGCGGCCAGCTCCGCCAGCTCCTTCGCCGCGTCGATGCGGGGGAAGAGGGCGTCGCCCTTGTGCACGGTGTAGTCCGCCTTGCCGCCAAAGCGCAGGTCACCCCAGGCGCGGTCGGCGTCGGAGAGGCCCAGCTGCACGGCCATCTTGTCGGCGGTGTCGGGCAGGAAGGGCGCCAGCAGCACGGTGGCAAAGCGCAGCACCTCGCACAGGTTATACAGCACCATGGCCAGACGGTCACGGTTGGCCTCGTCCTTGGCCAGGGCCCAGGGCGCGGTCTCGTCGATGTACTTGTTGGCACGCTGGATGGCCTTGAACACCTCCTGCAGGGCCTGGGGGATGAGCAGGTCGTCCATGCAGGCGGCCACCTTGGCGGGCATCTCGCTCACCGTCTTGACGAGGTCGTCGTCGAACTCGCCGGCAGCACGCTCGGCGGGCAGGGTGCCGCCGAAGTACTTCTCGGCCATGGCCACCGTGCGGCTGAGCAGGTTGCCCAGGTCGTTGGCAAGGTCAGAGTTGATGCGGGCGATGAGGGCCTCGTTGGAGAACACGCCGTCGTTGCCGAAGGGGATCTCCCGCAGCAGGAAGTAGCGGATGGCGTCCACGCTGTAACGCTCGCAGAGCACCGCCGGGTCCACCACGTTGCCCTTGGACTTGCTCATCTTGCCGCCGTCCAGCAGCAGCCAGCCGTGGCCGAACACCCGCTCGGGCAGGGGCAGGTCCAGCGCCATCAGCATGGCGGGCCAGAGGATGGTGTGGAAGCGCAAAATCTCCTTGCCCACCATGTGCAGGTCGGCGGGCCAGAAGGCGTCGTAGTCGCCGTACTTGTCGTTGCCGTAGCCCAGCGCGGAGATGTAGTTGCTCAGCGCGTCCACCCAAACGTACATGGTGTGCCTCGGGTCGAAGGGAACGGGGATGCCCCAGGAGACCGAGGTGCGGGAGACGCAGGTGTCCTGCAGGCCCTGGTTGATGAAGGCGATCATCTCGTTCTTGCGGGTCTCGGGCTGGATGAAGGCGGGGTGGTCCTCATAGTACTTCAGCAGCCGGTCGGCGTATTTGCTGGTCTTGAAGAAGTAAGCCTCCTCCTCGGCCTCGTAGACGTCGCCGCCGCAGTCGGGGCACTTGCCGTCCTTCAGCTGGCTGTCGGTCCAGAAGCTCTCGCAGGGCTTGCAGTAATGGCCCTTGTAGACGCTCTTGTAGATGTCGCCCTGGTCATACAGCTTTTGGAAAATCTTCTGGCAGCTGGCGATGTGGTAGTCGTCGGTGGTGCGGATGAACCGGTCGTAGCTGATGTTCATCAGCTTCCACAGGTCCTTCACGCCGCCCGCGCCCTCCACGATGTTGTCCACATACTGCTTGGGGGTCACGCCCGCGGCGGCGGCCTTGTCCTGGATCTTCTGGCCGTGCTCGTCGGTGCCGGTGAGGAACATCACCTTTTTGCCCTGCATCCGCTTGAAGCGGGCCAGCGCGTCGCAGGCCACGGTGGTATAGCTGTGGCCGATGTGCAGCTTGTCGCTGGGGTAGTAGATGGGGGTCGTGATGTAGAAGGTGTCTTTCTGGTTCATGGGTCTTACTTCCTTTCATAACGCGGCCGCGAATGAAACGGCCGCGGAATCACAAGAATTCGGGCGGGACGGGCCGGCCGTGGTCGTAGGCCAGGCGGTCCTCCTCGCCGATGGGGCGCACCACGCGGCAGGGGCTGCCCACGGCGAGCACGCCCGCCGGGACGTCTTTGGTGACGATGCTGCCCGCGCCGATGACGGCGTTCTCCCCGATGGTCACCCCCGGCAGGATGATGCTGCCCGCGCCGATCCACGCGCCCGCGCCGATGGTGACGGGCTTATTGTATTGCAGGCCCTTGCGCCGCAGCGCCGGGTGCAGCGGGTGGGTGGCCGCGGTGATGGTCACGTTGGGGCCGATCATCACATCGTCGCCGATGTGGATGTGGGTGTCGTCGGTGAGGGTGAGGTTGAAGTTGGCGTAGACATTTCTGCCCAGGTGGGTAAAGCACCCCCAGTTGGCGTTGAAGGGCGGCTCGATGAAGCAGCCCTCCCCCACCTCGGCAAAGATGCAGGGCAGCAGGGCGGCGTGGCCGTCCATATCCCGGGGGTCCATCTGGTTGTACTGCTGGATGAGCGAGCGGTACTCCATCTGCAGCCGGAACATCTCCGGCGAGTTGCAGACGTACAGATCGCCCGTGTGCAGCAGCTGCATGTTCTTTTCCAGCTCGGTCACAGAGAGTGCCTCCCCTCCGGTTCAGAAATCAAAGCCCACAGGAATCTTGCCGCAGGCCTCGATGGTGGCTTTGGCCAGCACCTCGGTGCTGTCGATGAAGAAATCGTCCAGGCCGTAGTCCCGCTTGATGAGGCTGAGCTCGGTGCAGCCCAGCACCGCCTTCTGGCAGCCTTGGGCCTTGAGGCCGTCGGCGATGCGGCCGAACAGCTCCAAATCCACCGGCTTGCCGCTCTTGATCTGGCCGTAGATGATGGTGTTCATCAGCGCGGCCTGATCGGCCTCGCTTGGCACGGCGCAGCCGATGCCCTCCGCCGCGCACATGCGCTGGTAGGAGCAGCTGGCCACCGTGCCGCTGGTGGCAAGGATGCCCAGCTTTTGGCAGCCGCCCGCCTTGGCGGTGCGCACGGTGAGCTGGATCATGTTCAGCACCGGCACCGGCAGGCTGCGCTGCAGCCGGTCATAGAAATAGTGGGCGGTGTTGCAGGGGATGGCCAGCACGGTGGCGCCGTAGCGCACCAGCATTTCGGCGTCCCGCTCCATCACCGAGAAGGGGTCGTCGTTGCTCTCGCCCAGGATGTAGGCGCTGCGGTCCGGGGTGGTGGCCCGGCTGCTGATGACGATGTCCAGGTGGTCCTGGTCCTTTTCGGCCTTGGTGTGGGCGGTGATCATCTCATAAAAATAGACGGTGCTCATCGGCCCGATGCCGCCCAGCACCCCCAGCACGGGGTGGGGCGCGGCGGATGTCTTGTTCATGGCGTTGCCTCTCTGATGCTTCTTCGCCCGGCGGGCGGTGATGTTGCTTGACATGCGCGGCGCGCAAAAACAGCCGCCCGCGCCGCAAAGCGGGCGGGGCGTACACACCTTTAATTATAAAGGCGGGGGTGTCAAAGTCAAGCAAAACCCGGCAGGACCGCGAAGCCCGCCCGTGCGCCACGATTTTTAACACGGCGGCCGCTTTTGTGCCGCGTTTGGTTGGTGGAAGCGGCTGGAAGGCCGTGATAGAATGTGTTAAAATCTTTTGCAAAGGCGGGAAATATATGCGCCGGCACTATCTGGACAATCTTCGCTGGGCCACCGTTCTGCTGGTGGTTTTCTATCACGTCATCTATATGTACAACGGCGTCATCACCGCCGGAGTGGTGGGGCCTTTTGCCCCGGTGCAGCCCCAGGATGCGGTGCAGTACCTGCTCTACCCCTGGTTCATGGTGCTGCTGTTCGTGGTGTCCGGCGCGAGCGCCCGTCTTGCGCTGGAGCGGCAGCCGCCAAAAGCCTTTGCCGCCCGCCGCACCGAAAAGCTGCTGGTGCCCTCCACCCTGGGACTTCTGGTCTTTCAGTGGGTGCTGGGCGGCTTCAATATGGCGCTGGCCGGGGCCTTCGACACCCTGCCGCCCCTGCCCGCTCCGGTGCTCTGGCTCATCATGGCGGCGTCCGGCTGCGGCGTTTTGTGGTTTGCCCAGATGCTCTGGCTTTTTTCCATGGCGCTGGTCCTGCTGCGCCGGTTTGAAAAGGGCCGCCTCTATCGCGTCTGCGGGCGGCTTGGCCCCCTCGCCCTGGCGGCGCTGGGCCTGCCCCTCTGGGCCGCGGCGCAGGTGCTGAACGCCCCTTACATCGCGGTCTACCGCTTCGGCATCTACGCGTTTGCCTTTTTGCTGGGCTATTTTGTCTTTGCCCAGGAAGAGGTGATGGAGCGTCTTGCCGCCCATCCCCTGCCCTTCTGTGCCGCGGCGCTGGCGCTGGGCACGGCCTACGCCCTGCGCTGGTTCGGGCAGAACTACGCCGCGCCGCCGGCGGTGAACTGCCCGCTGGCCATCGCCTTTGCCTGGGCGGCGGTGCTGGCGGCCTTCGCCGCCATGAAGCGCTGGGGCGACAGAACGGGCCCTCTGGCCGCCTGGCTGGGGCAGCGCAGTTTCGGGCTGTATGTGATTCACTATCTGCCCCTGGCCGCCGCGGCCTGGGCCATGGACCGTTTTTTGCATCTGCCCGCCGGGGTCTGCTATCTGCTGGCGGCAGCGGCTGCCTTCGGCGGCGGGTATGGTTTGAGCGCCCTCATCTCCAAAACGCCGGTGCTGCGCTGGTGCGTTTTGGGCAAGCGAAAGGAGAAACGCCATGTTTCGGGATAACCTCTGCCAGCTGCGCAAACTGAACGGTCTCTCGCAGGAGGAACTGGCGGAAAAGGTGAACGTCTCCCGCCAGACCCTCTCCAAGTGGGAGAGCGGTGTTTCCCAAAGTTAAAGAGATTGTCATGGACAATCCACGCTTACATATTTCTTTTGTACTCATAATCATACGCTTACGCTGAGACGAAAGATCATACTTTTTTCAAGATCCAGCCCCGAAACTCATCAGGGCTGGATTTTTACTTTTAACCAAGATTTTTCCACCTTAGGGCTTCCTTTTTGAAATTTTTGAAATCCTCAAAGGTTTCTTGCATCCGGACCAGGCGGTCGGCTGGGAAACCGAACGTTTTCTTTGTTTTGTTAATGGCATTGCACTAGTCCGAGATTCGCTCTTGCATAGGTGGCTGTAGTCATTGGCTCCCTTTTCTCGTTAGACAACAGTTGTATGCTTGAGATTGTTCTGGCTTCTCCATACTTGCTTAGATTTTTCTAGATTAATAGAAGAAAATTCGTGTAAACATGAAGAGCAATCTTGTGCTTTGAGAGGGCTTGTGGTATCCTGTTATTGATGTAAGTATCACTTCAAGCGCTTGATAACTAAGACAAGGGGACTGCTATGGAAGTTAGTTACAAAAAACTATGGAAAATCCTGATAGATAGAGATATGAAGAAAAAGGATTTGCAGGCGAAGGCCGGTATCAGCTGGGCATCCGTTACCAAGCTGTCTAAAGGTGAAACTGTCAGTATGGAAGTGCTAATGAAGGTATGCAAAACGTTGAATTGCGATATTGGAGACATCGTAGAGTTGATTCCTACCGAAAAAGACGTTATTAAGTGAAGGGTGACGATATGCCAGCGAGAAAGAAAAGCGTAATTAGCAAGGCCAGCTCTCACACAATCAAGAAATTTGAACTGATAGAGGAATACATCAAATCCTGGGCACAGAAGTTGATGTTGAATAACTCATGCAATGGCCTGATCTTTATAGATTGCATGTGCAATAGCGGGATTTATACAGATGACGCTGGAGAAATTGTAAAAGGTACGGCTGTGAGGGTATCGGAGGCATTGCTTGAGGTTGCAAGAACATATACCGATAAAACCGTGTATATCTATCTGAATGACAAAGACGCCAAGCGGGTAGATGAACTGGAGAAGCATTTGCCGCAGAATGAGCGCAATTTTCAGATTGTGACGTCAAGGCTGGATGCACATGAGCTTCTTAAGACTATCGGGCCGCAGTTATGCCAGACAGGACATTTGCATTACTTCCTGCTTTATGATCCGTATGATGCTTCGATTGACTGGGAAGCACTATTGCCGTTCTTCCGCAATTGGGGCGAGGTCATGATAAATCACATGGTCTCCGATCCGGTCAGAGCGATAACCCGTGCCAAGCGGAAAACGACAAAGGAAAAGTATGCGAATACTTACCTTGAAGACTTTGAAAAGCTGGTGCCCTTCGGAAGTGACAAGGCTGCCTATGAGGCAAGAGTGGAGGAAATCATCTCTTTCTTGCACGGACCGCGCAGATACTACGTTGCAGCGTTTCCTTTCTACAACACAAACAACTCGCACATGTATAACCTGATACATTGTACAAGCCATAAGGAAGGATTCAAGCTGTATAAGAAAAGTGCATGGAAAGTTTTCGGAGCACAGTCTTCTACCAAACACTCCACAGAAAGTGGGCAGCTGCGATTTGACTTTGATGGGGTTGTCACATTGGATACGGATACTTCCTGCTTCCATGTAAGAGATATTGCAAAGTATTTGCAGGATAATTTTAAAGGACGCAATCTAGTACCACTTACAGAATTGTGGGATTTGCTGGATGACCATCCAATCTTTCCGTCAGAAGGATATCGGAACGAGATCAAGAAAGAGCTGATCAGCGACTACGGAGCAAAAATCGAACAGATTGTCCGAGTCGAAACAAACAAGAAAGAATATGTCATTTCATTCTCTTCGTGAGAAAGAGTGTGGACGAGGATAAAAATAACAATGGTAACATCACAAAAATTTGGCGGCAAATGGACGGAGGAAAAGCTCAATATCTTCACGAGTTATCTGGAAGCATACCTAATTGCGTTGCAAAACCAGAAGTTCAAGAAGATATATATCGACGCTTTCGCCGGGACAGGAGAAATCGAGACCAGCGACGGTGAGCAGTACCTTGTAGGCTCTGCCAAAAGGGCACTGGCCGCAGATAGAAAATTTGACCGTTACTACTTCATCGAAGGAGACGAGAAAAAGGCAGCGGAGCTCCGGGAGGTGGTAAACACAGAGTTTCCGTACTTGTCGAGGATCGTCACTGTATACTGTGGAGATGCAAACGACAAACTCGCACAGATTATTCGTGATGTAGATTGGCGGTATAATCGAGGACTCTTATTTTTAGATCCTTACGCGACACAGGTGAATTGGACAACGCTTGAGACCGTGGCAAGGACAAAATCTATTGATGTTTGGTATCTGTTCCCGTTCTCGGCACTGAATAGGATGCTGCCTAAAAACGGTAAGTATGAAACATGGGAAAACTGCATAGACAGGTTGCTGGGAGATGATGGCTGGCAAACCGAGTTCTATAAGGAAGACCCCCAAATGTCACTGTTTGACCTGCTCCCTGACTCTGAGACATCTAACAACGGCACAAGAAAGGTCAAAGATTCCAATACAGATCATATTAAGGATTATATCATCTCTCGGCTAGGGACGATATTCCCATGCGTGTCTAAGCACCCACGGATTTTCAGAAACAGCCGGAACTCGCCGATGTTCTTATTCTGCTTTGCTATTTCGAGTGAGAGTCCGAAAGCGCAGCGACTCGCTCTGCGGATAGCAGATCACATATTAAAGAATAAGTAGGCGGAGGATGGAGTTAACTTGAAAACCATAACGCGAAAATCCATGCTTTACCAAACGGGTGTTGAGTATGGTGACTATACGATGAATCACGTGCAGGGATGTGCACATGGATGCAAATATCCATGCTACGCATTCCTGTTGAAGAAACGGTTCGGGCAAATTAAAGACTACGATAGTTGGCTGGAACCATATCTGGTGTCTAATACCCTTGAACTGCTGGATAAGGAGATACCAAGGCTCAGAGACAAAATACAATCTGTTCAGCTTTGTTTTACGACAGACCCATTTATGCAAGGATATCCGGAAATATCAGCTATGAGCATAGCAGCTATGCGAAAGCTGAATGAGGCAGGTATAAAATGTACAACGCTTACCAAAGGCCTGCTGCCTATAGAACTGGCGCAGCTGTCTCCGGAAAATGAGTACGGTATCACGCTCATTTCCTTGGATGAGACATACCGAGAAAAAATGGAGCCGGGTGCAGCTTCTTATACGGAGCGGTTGGCTGCTTTGCGAGCGCTCCATGATGCAGGCTGCCGGACTTGGGTAAGCATCGAGCCTTATCCCACGCCGAACATGATTGAGCAGGATTTGAATAAAATCTTAGAGGCGGTAGCGTTTACCGACCGTATCATTTTTGGTAGAACGAATTACAGCAAGATGGCAAACGCCTACAGGAGACATAAACACTTTTACAATGTATGCGCGACAGAAGTAATTACTTTCTGCCAGGAGCACGGCATTGATTACCATATCAAAGAAAAGACGATCACAGAAGAATGAGGTGGAAACGGTGGCACTATTACAAGATCTGATCCAGCAGATCGACGATCCCACACTTCGGGACAGGATTTTGCAGGAAACCAATAAATTGATAAAGCAAAAAAAGTTTGGGCTCGTATTTGAGGAACATCTGCCGGAATGCACACCGCTCTATGACGTGCCAGTTCGTGTTGGCTCTAAAGTTGCACGAAAAATCGGATATGTCAGTGATATTTATACTGTTCTGAAAATAGAAGGTAGTGCTGTTCTATGTGATCGCCGGGAAACCCATGAACAGGTTACCTTCCAAATGGATGAAATTGTGGCAATCGCAGAATTTGGAGAGCTAATTTATCCGACGCTCAGACCTTTGGATTATGTAGAGAATGCGCCTGATAGTGATCTTTGGCATACATTGATTGAAGCAGATAACTATCACGCACTCCAACTTTTAGAATATCTATATGCAGAAAAGGCGGATTGCATCTATATTGACCCCCCATATAACACGGGGGCTAAAGATTGGAAATATAATAACGATTATGTTGATAGTACGGATGCCTATCGCCATAGCAAATGGTTGTCCATGATGGAAAAGCGTTTGAAGCTGGCGAAGAAATTATTAAATCCGGAAGACTCGGTTTTAATTGTAACCATTGATGAAAAAGAATATCTTCATCTTGGCTGCCTTCTTGAGGAGATTTTTTCTGGGGAGACGATGCAAATGGTTAGCATAACCATTAATCCCTCTGGAGCAAAGCGAGATAATCTATTTTCGCGCTCTGATGAATATGCGTATATTATTCTCTTTGGTAACGCACAAGTGGTACACCCGAAAGGGAATGGCGATGAACGAGAAGTAAGATGGTGGTATTTACGCAGAACGGATTATGCCTCTAGAAGAGGGACTGTTAAAGGAGGGGTGGCCCAATTTTATCCAATATATGTCGATGATAAGACAATGAAGATCGTTGCTATAGGAGAGGCATTGAAACCAGAGCAATCAAGATTTGATGTCCCGGCTATTGAAGGTGCTACTCCTGTATTCCCTGTTAGAGACGATGGAGTTGAAATGAACTGGGGAATAACAGGCGACTCTTTACAGCAACTTTGTAAAGAAGGTGTTGTAAGAGTTTCTCCAGGAAGCAAAAACCAACCATACGTGTTTAGATATTTAAGTGCTAATTATGTTGATAAAATTAAAAGTGGTCGATGGGCTGTACGAGGTCTACGCGAGGATGGAACCAAAATAGTTGTCGAAACAGAAGGTAAGGTTACAAGAACGACAACTGTATGGCAAAACAAAAGTTATGATGCGGGACAATACGGAACATCTGTACTTGGCGAAATAATCGGAAGCGGTAAATTCACTTTTCCCAAATCGGTGTATGCTGTAATGGATACACTTAAGTATTTCATTGCAAATAAGAAAAATGCTCTTGTTATTGATTTTTTTGCTGGATCTGGTACAACCATGCACGCTGTCAATCTGTTAAATTCAATAGACAATGGTCATCGCCGGTGTATTATGGTAACCAACAATGAAGTTTCAGCGGATGAAGCAAAAGCATTAGATGAAAAAGGATATAGGCCAGGAGATAAGGAGTGGGACAGACTCGGTATTGCTAGGTATGTCACATGGCCTCGAACGGTTTGTTCCATTAAGGGATGCAATATTGATGGAAAACCTCTCGATGGAAATTATGGATGTAATGTGGAACAATATACCGAGATTGAAGGGGAAATTGTTAATCCCGAAACTGGAAAAAAAATTCGAGGGAAAGTATATAAAAAAGAAAAAGAACCGACTTATCCTGAATTAGCGGATTTGAAGATGTCTGATGGATTCAAAACCAATGCTGTGTTCTTCAAACTGAGCTTTCTTGACAAGACATCCGTGGCGCTTGGCCGGCAATTCAAAGAACTGCTCCCGGTGCTCTGGATGAAGGGCGGAGCCATTGGAAAATGTCCGGCGCTCGAAAGTGACGAGCTTCCGGAGATGCTCATTCTGCCACAGAACAAAATGGCAGTTCTGATAAACGAAATATATTATTCCGAGTTTGATGCGGAATTAAGCCAGCATCCAGAAATTCAGACAGTCTTTATCGTGACAGATTCAGAGATAGCTTACCGGTCAATGATCCGCGCCTATGATGGCAAAACCTGCTATCAGCTTTACCGGGATTATCTGGACAATTTCCGTATCAACACAGGGAGGTAACTATGAAAGTAGAATTTGTGAGGCGACACGTAATATCTAAGTAGCGACACATAAAATAAAAGTGACAAACCTTGACAAACGCTGAAAAGGGCTGATTTCGCCTTGATGCCGAAAGACAAGGCTTGAAACAAAAATACAAATCTTGAAATGAAAAACACCAGCCGGGCGGCTTGCCTGACTGGTGTTTTTTGTTACTGGGTATCCTGGAGATCGGGCTTGATCTCGTTGAGCGCGTCCGAAAGCTGCTTGTACAGTTCCGGGTCTTTGTCGCGCAGCATGGAGAATATCCTGGCCCTCACGCCCTCCAGCGCCCTTTCCTCTGCCGTGCGATTGAGCGCGTCCGTGCGCTGCTTGTGGGCTGTGACTTTGATAAGGGAATTTGCTTCCCGCAGCAGCGTCGCCATCTTGATATCTTTCCACTCTTCCGGGGTGGCGCTTGCCAGGGTGTTGAGCATTGCGTTACTCACTACCCGGATGATTGCTTCGGAGGTATCCATCTCTGGCGTTCGCTCCATCTCATCCAGCAGCAGCTTGTAATTTTCCTGCGCCATACGAAGCTGCTGCGTGGTACAGAGGAATTGCCTTGCGTAATTGCAAACGGCCTGGCGGGACAGTTCCACATCGTTTTCCCGAAGGAATTGCACGATCTCGCGATAAGGTGCGCCAGCGAGCAGCATTTTATCCACACTGTCGCGCAGCGCCATGGGCAGTCGAGCAATCTTACCATTCCGCCTGCGGCGGGTGACCGGCCCGAACATCATCAATTCTCCACACAGGGGTCTTGAATGGCCCCCATGAGCAGCTGCGTTCCCTTTGACGGAATGTGGAGCCTCACGTTCCCGAAACTGCCTGCGCCCATGCTGTCAAGGCAGCGCAGCCCATCAGGATGGTCGATTGCGAGGTAACCGCTGTCACACAAATAGGTGATACTTTGGTGCAGCTGCTGTTCCGTAAAGGCAAAGCTGGAGTTGTTTTTAAACAGGCCGCAAATGGCGTTTAAAGTGCGTTGCGAAGGGGTTAAAAGATTGCACATCCGAAGAATCTGACCATTCAAATCGGCAAATCCCGCGCCTGCCGCCGCTGTGGCAGCCTCTCGTTCATTCATCCATCGTAGCCCCCTTTTTGAACGCCGATCCCGTCGCGGAACGCGGCCTCCTTCTCATCAATAAACATGATAGGCATGGAGCCGTCCCCTGTAGCAAACGGCGGCGGGATGGGGTCTTCCTTTTTGAAAAGCCACCCCTCTTTTTTTACCAGATCATCAATGGCCTGCCGGATCGCACCCTGTCGGTCTTCACTGCCTTTCAGCGCCTCAACATCGAGCAATGCCCTTACGGCTTTTTCGTTAAAGGCCTTCGCTCGCGTCATTTCTTCGGAAAGAAGGTGATTGAAGAAGTTTTCGTCATGCTGTCTGTGCACCTCGTCCGTGGCGGCTTTCAGCTCAGCCTCATGCATCCCCAGAACAGCGTCAAGGCATTCCTCGGGAACGCCCATCTCGATCAGTTCTTCACGCTTCATAACCAGCGCCTCCTTCGCTCTCGGTCAAATTCACTGCCTGCGACGCCGCCTTACCGCTGATGGTAAGTTCGCCGGTCACCGGCTCATAGCCTTCGGCCAGCACGTTATAGTGGTGGCTGCCGTTGGCAAGCTGGATGATCGCCTGTCCGCTTTCATCAGTAGATGCAAAGCGCCCGCCCGCGTAAACCTCGACTCCCTGTACGGGGGTGCTTTCGCCGGTGGTCACAGTGAATGTAGCGGCGTAGGTATTGGCCTTCGAAAGGTAGATCGCCCAACGCTTGTTCTTCAGCACAAAGGCGTCGAAGTAGATACGTCCTTCCACCAGCCAACCGTTGATCCCCTGGGGGTTCTCATGTTGCTTGTAGTCAGCAATCTTTTTCGGGGCAACCATGGCGCAAGGGTGGGTAATCAGGAAGTTCACTCCCAGCGGGAGATATTCCGTGGGAACCACAACAATAGCGGTATTGTCCACCTTCCCCACTGCGCCGTTGATCGCGATATCCAGGCCTTTGTCCCCATTCTTGGTAAAGTTCTTGTCCAGCTTGATACACATATAGTAATCAGGGCTGACAAAAGCGATACGGCCCTCGGTAGGAACCTTCTTGTTAAACAGTTCTCGCGATGCCGTGAGGAAAGAGGTGTAAGCGTTCTCCGGGGTGATATCTTCCACCCGGATAGTCGCGGCGTTCTTTGCGAGAACCGCGATGCGGTAACGGTCAACATACGGAACGATCACTTCTTTGATCTCCCGATCCATCGCGGCTCCCGCACTGTGGGTCATCATGGTATCGGTGTTGTTGCGCCGGTCAATGGTGAAGGTGAAGCTTTTATCCTGGGTAAGCTTCATGTTCTGCAAAGAGCTGCCGATCTCCTGGGGAGTACCGTACCGATTGGAGGCGGCGTCCATGTCGTAGTCGTTGAGGGGAACGGTTGCGATGCTGCGAATGCTGATACTGTTGACGCCGTCGAAATCGTATTCGTTGTTCGCCGCAGCGTCAGTCAGGGATACTTGCTGAAAGCGTTCGTCGATGATCTCCGAATATTTTTCAGCGTATGCGATAGTGGGCTGTTCTGCCATATAGGCACCTTCCTTTCTTTTTGCGCCGGTAAGGCGCTGCTCTTTTTATTCCAAATAGGCTGTTACGCCTACTTGCCGGTTACAGATTGGTTTTTGATGATTTTGCGAATGGCTCCATCCGAAAGCCTGTATTTGACCGCGAGCTGTGAAACAGTCATGCCGTGCTCGGTATAATCCTGGTAGATCAGACGATTCCTTACAGGTGTAACCACGTTGTGGAGAACGGGAATATAAAGCCTTCCTGTTCCCCCGTATGCAACCACCAGCCGCCGGAATGCATCAATGCCGATCGTTTCGGCCAGTTCGCGGGTTTCTCCCGTGAGGTTATCCAGCTCCACGTTTTCCAGAAGATCATTCATTGTACCACCCCCCTTCTTTTATGATGCCCGCCGCCTCCAGAGGTTGGCCGCGCGTATGATACAGGCTGAAAGGCTCACCTCCTTCCTGGTAAATGGATTCATTCCCGCAACCTGGAGCTGTGATGAACTGCGGCATTTTGTACAAAGCGCCTGGACGGCGGGATTGCTGTAAGCCCAACGGCTTTCCAGAACTGTGGGCGCTCCACAGAACGGGCACGTGGGCAAGCAAGGTTCGAGCTGATCCATGAGGGAACGAGCAGCTTGCAGCTTCCCCGCGCCGCCTATCCATTCAAGCTTTTTGGTGTCGTGGTCTACATCATCGAAATGGTTCCCGCGAACAGTGATTTTTGTATCTGTCATGGCCAATTGCCTCCTTGCTGCGCTTACACCCCTTTAATTTCGCCGGAAACCCCTTTAAAAACGTCCGGGGCGAATTTATAGTAAGCTGACATTCCGAAACGAAAAACGCAAAACAGGGCCATTTGTGGCGGCGCTGCGCGTTGTGCTTTTTCTTTGCGTGTGGTAAGATAAAAGTGACTTCGGAGAGTTGTTGAAGAAGTCGCTTTGCGGGGCGGCTGCTATTCGCGGTAGCAGCCGCCTCATTTGTGTATCTTTCGCAGCTGGTCGGCTGCAAGTTCTGTCCCTGTTTTGATGCCGTATGTCATTCCCCACAGAAAGAGCAATCGCAGCAGGTCGCTTTGCTGTAAGCAATGCTTTCGGGCATCCAGCCGGAGCAGCGCAAGTGCTGCCGTGATTTGTGGTTCAATGTCCAGCGGCTCCGTTTCCGGCAAAAGATCGTGGAGTTCTTCCTGTATTGCCTGGCACTGCTCCATGATCCATCGCTGGATGGTAGCGGGTTCCGTTCCGTTGCTCATAGCACTCCCTCCTTATATTTCAATGCCGAGGAATTCGCGTTGCGTTCGACGGAGCAGACCAACATTGAACGGCGTGTGCGCAGCGGTGGCCGCTTCCCCGGCGAGCTGGAAGATCTTCTTTGCAGTACGCAGGCTCTCAACGCTTGCCAGTTTCAGCAGAAACGCTTGCTCTGCTTCTCCAGAGCACCCGAACACGCCCTTGATCTCGTCCACGGTGTACTCGTTGTGAACCTTTTTTCGCACAATGATGCGCGTTCTGATCTGGTCGAACTCGTACCCTTTGCGCGGAGATGTCATTTGCAGGTAGATCTTGTCATTCCCGGAAAACACGATTCCGACGCCCGCCAAATCGTTCAGATTACGGACGGCTTGCAATGCCGAGAAGGAAAGATGGTCGGCTTCGTCCACGATGATCAAGCGGCTTGTGCCTCGCAGCTGCTCCACAAGAAGCTTCATCAATGCATCCCGGCGTCCGGGGGCGGGCTTGCCAAGTTCCGCACAGATCATCTTCAAAATTGCGGTGGCCGAGGGTGTGCAGGCGTTGGCTGTTACCATAATGACACCGGCGTTGTTCGCAGCGTAGTAATTGAGCGCGGTAGTCTTACCTGCTCCGGCGTCACCGCATACCAGAGCGACGTCATTGTGCTTATGTGCATACACACAGGCGAAAAGCACGTCTTTTGTATTCCGCAGATCAGGATAGAAGCTGCTCGTTTGAACGGTGTTTAAACGGGCTTTTGCCATGGTAAGATACTGCTGTATTTCCTGCGCTGTCTTGTCAGAATCTCCCAGATAAGTACCGCTGAGAAACTGGGAAATGCGGGTTGCGGAAATGCCGGTCTCCTTGGAAATCTGCTGCTGCGATTTGCCGCTGTCCTGGATGAACTGAAGCAAATCCTGTCTAGCCGTATCAACGTTATGCATGGGTGACCTCCTGTTGCATATAGTAAGCCGTCAGGGCGTCGGTCAAGCTCTCTTCTTCCCGCGCGATGGGACGGCTGCTCTTAAGAGTGGATGCATTTTTGCTGGCCTGCGCGGTCAGCTGCTCCACTTCCGGGACGTCGCGTTGTTCCTCGTACCGTTCCAGGAGCTGATTGCGGGCAATTATCTCCTGGACGCTCATTTCCCGGGTCGGGCCGTAGTCCTGTACGATCTTGCGAGCGGCGCGTTTCTGCTTGGCAGCTTCAATGTAGGCTTCTTCGGTGGTATGCCGGAACCCGGAGACCAGTTTTGCGGAGGCCATACACAAGGCGTTGTTGTCCTGGTCGAATATAGCCACCTCGTCAATGTTCGCCGGATCATACAGGGCGATGACCTTTTGCCCAACATACCGCAGAAGCATATCGTTGTAATAGAAGTTGTTGAACATACAGATACCGTTTTTCTGAACGGTTCGCTCCACCGTGTTCCCGCACAGGAGCCGTAGAGCATCGTGATCGCTTACCACCCGGCGCAGTTCCAGATTCTCCATGTATACCTGGTTTGGCGATTGCCCGTTCATATCTTGGCCCCTGCTGGCGGTATCGTGGTACTCGTCCAGCCATGCGTGAAAAGCGGAATTAAATTCCTCTATCGTAGGCGCGATCTCTGCGATTTTTGAATTGGGTATACGCATACATTCCGGGCGCTGCTTCGCGTCTTTCCCGCAGTAGGTAGGCCACATCCGCCCAAACTGAATTTCCATTGTGCCGAAGAAGCGTTCCACCGTTTTTGCCTGGCCGTGGAATGGTGTAGCATACACGGTATTGATACCCAGCCGATTGACCAGGGAGTGGGGGTAGTCGCGGTTGAAGTCTTTAGACCGATAGTCCTTGCCGTTGTCAAAATAGACCTCGTTTGGCAACCCGTATTTCTCCACGCCCAGCCGGAAACATTGTTTGATGGCTGTTGTATTCGGGTCTGCGTCGCGGATCAGAGCGCCCATGACCTTGTTAGACCTGGCGTCAAAGAATACTGTGAGCCAAGGCCGGACGGCCTTTCCTTTCTTATTCCGAACAAAGACGTCGAACAGATGGTGGTCGGAGAACCAAATATCATTGGATGCGATATCCTGGCGGCTACGCTGCATGGATGGCAGCGCGTCCCGGAATGCGGTATCTCCTTCACGGAATTGCTTGATCGCGTAGAACGGGATTTCTTTCACGCGCCGCTGGAAGGTTCTTACCGAGGGGATATCGGGATAAACCTTTTTTGTCTGCTTGTGGCACCATTGCACCGTGCGCTTTTGCTGTGTCATATAGAGGGAATAGAAATATTCCCATGCGTCGGGCGGGATGGTGCTTGTCCCTTTTCGCGAAAAGCCGCCGCGTTTGTCAACCAGCTCCGGCAGATCGCCGCCGTCCTTGATGATCCGTTGCCATGCGTATAGCTGGTTCTCTGTGATCGGCTCATAATAGCCGAGGGCATTACGCCAGGCTACAAACTCGGCAGGAGATAAGCCGCTGCGCCTGTATTCCAGCACACAGCCCATCTTCTCATTGGCTGCATGCAGCTGGGCGTTCGTAAACTGTGCCAGCTCTTCTTCCTGGCGCTCTTTTTCAATGCCGTGGTAGCGGTCTTGCGCCGCTTGTGGGAGACTTTCTAAAACAATACGCAGTTGACGCCCGCCGCGCCCGAGGCCTTCTATAAATACATATTTATATAGACCACGTGCTGCACGACGCTCTATTGTTCTCGATGTTGTATTTAATAGTTCAGCGGCTTTTTGTGTGGTTAGCAATGACAAAAGGTCTTCACCCCCTTCCCGGCATTCTGTGATTATAAGATTAGCCCAGTTCTTTAAAGAGCAGATCAACAGAAATTCCGAGCGCTTTGCTAATTCTCAGGGCTACAGGTAGGGAAGGGATTGCTCGGCCAGAAATCACATGATTGACCATAGAAGGGGTAACGTCGCACTGTTCCGCAAGCCATGTCTGATCCTTTCCCAGTGAACTGAGCAACAGAATCATTGTTTTTCCATGCAGGGGAAAGCTTTTGAATATTTCTTTTGAGCGGCTTGTCATATAGAAACCTCCTTGTTGAAAAATGAGTGCTGTGTGCTATACTAACTATGAGTACAACTCAAGTATAATATCTGTGACAGATAAAGTCAACTCGTTTTTTATCTTTTACAGATAAATTAGGAGGATACTATGTCTACTTTAGGCGAGCGGTTTAAGGAAGTTCGAATAACCAGAGGGTACAACCAGCGTGATTTTGCAAGTGAACTGGGAATATCACAAAACCATATATCAAGTATTGAAAATGATAAAGAAAAACCATCGGCTTTGTTACAAAAACTGGTGTGCTATAGGTTTAATGTTGATGAATCATGGTTGTCCGATGGAGTAGGAACACTGCTCCCTGAATCCAACATCCCTATAGTTGATGGATCAATCAACGAGGACGAATTATTCGTAGCAAAGTATGGAGAACTTCGCGTTATTATTGATTCTTTACTGAAAGAAAGAAGTGGGGATGAACTTAAATATACTGTACTTGCGCTTAACTATCTCGTTGGTATGTTGGCCTGTAGCAAAGTGGATCCGGAAAACAAAAGCAAGTTTTTGGCTACTGTGTGTAGTGTAGTTGACGAAATGGAGAAATTAGCGTTTCAGTCTTCTACGATTTCAAATTATGGGAAAAAAGATTACGGGCATTTTCTGAGGTATAAGAATATGGCAGAAAAGCGAATTTCCGCTATTGAGCAGCAAATACGGATTATGAACAATGTCTATTTAAAACAGTATGGGGTGGACAAAGATATAGTTCTGTAACATGCGCCTGCTGTCAGAAAGCCACTACAACTCTTGCGACAATAATCCATACACATGGAACTGAATAGTGATAAGATGCCTTGCTACAAAAATGTCGTAAGTCCTTCGTTAGTAGCATAATCAATAGCAACTATTAAAAAAGCCTACAAACCGTGTATTAATCACGTTTTGTAGGCTTTTCAAATAAAATGAGTATTGTCGTTAGTCGTTTACTGACTAACGACAAACTTTGATTTTGCGTGTCGCTATTTTATGGCTTGAACTCGTGAAAAAGTGGCTTATAATGCGGGTTTACAGGGGCTTCAATCCAATTCATTAGACTAACGACAAACTTGGATTTTATGTGTCGCGCAACAGAATTATTCCCTTTTCAGAAAAGAGCCCTCAGCGACATCCGAATGAAGACTGCGGAGGCATTGGGCAGTTATCATAGAACGCATGCGCCACAGGTGGTTTCCTTTACTGCTCCGACCGGAGCTGGAAAGACCATCATCATGTCTGCGCTGATTGAAAGCATCCTATATGGCGATGACTCCTACGCAGAGCAACCGAATGCAATCATTGTCTGGCTTTCGGATTCTCCGCAGCTGAACGAGCAGTCCAAGCTGAAGATCGATTCTAAGGCCGATAAAATCCGCCTTTCGCAGTGTGTGACAGTAACGGAGGACTCTTTTGACAAGGAGACTTTCGAGGACGGGCATATCTATTTCTTAAATACGCAGAAGCTATCTGTTACATCAAGGCTCACCAAAAATGGTGATAACCGTTCCTATACCATTTGGGAAACGCTGGCCAATACCGTCAGAGATAAGAGTGACCGCCTATACTTCATTATCGATGAGGCACATCGTGGTATGCAGGGTCGTGAAGCCAGCAAAGCCACGACAATCATGCAGAAGTTCATCAAGGGTAGTGACGAGGATCATATCCCGCCGATGCCTGTGGTGATCGGTATGTCCGCAACGACTCAACGGTTCAATGCTCTGGTCGAGGGCACATCTTCAACTATACATAAGGCCATTGTCACTGCGGACGAGGTGCGGGCGTCCGGACTTTTAAAAGACCGCATTGTTATCACTTACCCGGAGGCCAGCGCAGTCAACAACGATATGGCTATCCTGCAGGCGGCAGCAGACGATTGGAAGGAAAAGTGGGAACACTGGACGCAGTATTGTTTTGAGCAGCATTATGCCTATGTGAATCCAATTTTAATCATTCAGGTTTTGAATGGAACCGGCGGTAAACTGACCGATAGCAATTTGGATGATTGCATCGCAAAAATCGAAGAGCGGACAGGTTTCAAGCTGGAAAGCGGTCAGGTAGTTCACACTTTCGGAGGAACAACTGCCTCTCTTACGGTAAATGGACTTGAAGTACGCTATGAGGAGCCTTCCCGCATCGCAGATGATCGCAATATCCGTATTGTGTTTTTTAAAGAAAATCTGTCCACAGGCTGGGATTGCCCAAGGGCAGAGACCATGATGTCCTTCAAACGCGCAAATGACGCCACGTATATCGCACAACTTCTCGGACGCATGGTCAGAACCCCGATGCAGATGCATATTCAGGTCGATGATGTCCTGAATGATGTGCACCTCTATTTACCGTACTTTAACGAGGAAACTGTCAAAGACGTTGTAGAGGTATTGCAGAGCACTGAGGGTGGAGATATTCCGACAGACGTTTTTGGTGAGTCATTATCTGAAAAGCGCTTCGAGACCTTAACTGTCAAACCGAAGAAGAAAACGCAAACGCCAATTCCGGGACAGATGACTTTGGATGTGTTTGCCAATCAAAATAACGCGGCACAGACTTTGGCATCCATAACAGATACGCAGGGTGAGTCTGCTCCGTTACAGCAGCAAACACAAATTCCGGATGCAGCCGAAGCGACATCAGCACAGCCTGCTGCGACACTCCAACGGATGAGCGCCGAGAGCGCACAGACCGTTCAGCCAGATGTTACACCGACAGCAGATGCTCAGCCGAGTGCAACTGTTGCATCTGAAACTGCGATTCCGGATAGTCAGCAAGAAAAAGCAGAGGATTTATTTGACCGTGAAGCAGTTATGAAGTTCATCAATGATGCCGGTCTGCTTTCTTATAATGTCAGAGCGCTCCGGATTAACGATTATCTTAAATCGCTATATCGGATGGCACACCTGCTTAGTATGTCCAAGCTGCGCCGTGAGGCAATCAGAGAGGTACAGAATGAGATTGTCCAGATGATTCATGATTATGTGGAAGATCTGAAAGCTAAGGACAAGTACGATGACCTTGTGCAGCAGGTAAAACAGTTCAAGCTGTCCACGCAAATTTTTGATGTCTTCGGTGAGACCGTGGACAACTATTCTGTTCATGATATGTTTACGACGACCGATACAGATATTGAGCGTCAGTTCCAGATTGCCGATGTGAAACTGGGGCGCGAAGGCATCGGCATGGTGTATGGCAATAAATATGGCGACTTAAGTGACCCAACAGCCTTTAAGGTAGATGTCATTCTTTTTGTCGCTGACGAAGATTGTATGGATAGGCTTCATGCCTATGCGGAGAAACGTTTCCATGGACTAAATGATGATTATCGCAGGTACATTGCCACCATTGACTCAGAAAAAATTCGCCGTGACTACGACAGCATTGTGTCCGACGGCGATGTGGTAAGTAAGCACAATTTTCGCCTTCCTGAGACAATTCAGGTGCCACATGAAGCTGGCGGCAAAGAATACAGAGACCATTTGTTCGTCAACGAAACCACTGGAACAGCAAAGCTGAAGCTAAACGGCTGGGAGGCCGATCTGATTGCCGAGGAAGAAAAGCGACCGGATTTTGTCTGCTGGATTCGTAATCCTTCCAGAGCGTCGTGGGCGCTTTGCATCCCATATGAAATTGATGGAGAAATCAAACCGACGTATCCTGATTTTATCGTAGTTCGTCAGGACGAACGCCTCGGTTATGTGATTGATATTCTTGAGCCACACAGCGCAGACTTTAAGGATAACCTCGGAAAAGCAAAGGGCTTTGCTGAATACGCAAGACAGAATCCGGGTGTCGGCAGAATCCAGCTTATCCGCATGAGCAAGGATTCAGCCGGAAGAAACCAGTTCAAACGATTGGATATGTACCGGACAGCGATCCGCGACAAGGTGTCTCATGCGATCAATACTGATGAGCTGGATCACATCTTCGATACGGACGGAGTCATCGAATAAGAATCATTGCCTTTCGCATAAAAAACTGGTCGGTTTCAGCTAAAGATTGCCCAGCGCTTACTGATCCAGCGAAACAGGTATACCACACAACGGCATACACAATCAAATAATCGGCAAAAATATCCATTGAATTATCAGCGATGCCCTCGCAGCAAGCCTTATCAGCCTGCCGCGAGGGCACTTTGTTTTATTTGAGTAATTTCCAGTATCCTTTGCGGTCGGAACCAACACGCTCGATTAAGCCGTTCTCTTTGAGCATTTTCAATCTTAGCGATACGGTTTTCCGGCTCAAGGACAGGTTTTCAGAAAGAAAAGTCGTTGTGTAAGCCGGGTCAACTGCAAGAAGATTCAAGATTTTGAGCGATGTTTCGTCCAAGGTATCTGTCACTTTATCTGTTACCTTTTCTGTCACCCTACCGGTAACAGAACGGATGACCCGATCTTCCGGCGCGGTGAATTTGATCATAATGTCGCCGGGATTGATGGTATATTCCGGCTGCGGCACGCCGTCCTTTTCACAGGCAGAGCAGATTTTTTCAATGCCACGTCCCCAGCTCTCAATAAAGCCTGCCAGATAGAACACATGGGCAATGTTGGGGTTGTAGGGGCTGGAAGCGTGCTTGCTCATCAGGTTTTCGAGCGTCCAGTTTTCCGGCAGGCATCCGCAGTTTGCAATATACAGCTTATCTTCATACACGCTGATCTGGATAGGCACGCCGGATTGATACTGCTTGTGGCACAGGGCGTTCAGCAAGGCTTCCCGCAGGGCTTCCTCCGGCACAAAGTAGCGCTCGATCCGCTGCATCCCCTCATACGTGATTTTGCCCTTCATGTACTTGAGGTACACCAGCTCTACGATCTTGTCGATCTGTTCCAGAATAGAGCCGTGTATCTCATCCTGATACAGCAAGTCGGCGTCCGTTTCAAAGTAGCCGATTTTCACATATGCGCCCAGTTGCCATTTCTCCGGGTCTTTGCTGAACAGCAGCATGGCCGCATTGGTCAGGTACGGGCCGTTCATCAGGTGCAGCTTTTCCATCAGCGCATCTTTGGGTTCATCCAACACGCTTTGGTCAATGCGTCCTTTTTTGGCGGCCCATTGCTTGAAGTGGGCAACAACTTCATCGTCCACATCATTCATCGAAAAAGCCGGGAGCGGTAAATTGTCCCAGGTCGCGCCCCGCTTGCGCATGAGAAAGGCTTCCAGCGCCGGGCCGGTCAAAATCTGCCTGGTGCTGCCGCTGCGGTAGTAGTAGACGCCTTTGCAGGAGATACCGATAGGATACGGCGGTACGTCAATCTCGATATATTCCTTACCATCCTTGTCCAACAGGTTGACGCCGACAATAATACCCATCGCGTCCCGGATTTTATTGGGAATATCCTCCAGCAGCTTGCGGGCATTGGGCAAGCCAACGACGTTTCCCTCGTCATCGCAGCCGATATAAATTTTCCCGCCCTGCGCATTGGCGTAGCCGCAAATCCATTCAAGATATTCGTCTTTCCATCTGCTTTTCCATTCCGTGTTCTGGCTCTCAGGCATTTTCGTCACCGTCCTGTTCTTTATGTTTTCCCCGGCTCTTATAGACATTATACTGGTTCTTGCACCGTGCGCTGCAAAACGCGGCGTTCGTTCGATTGCTCATAAACACTTTCTGACAGTGCTTGCACAGCCGCAGCGGCCTTGCATCGTCCACCAACATGAAGCTGAACATCATCTGGATGCCCAGCAAAAGTGAGTGGAAGTCCCAGTAGATCGTCGGCTTTTCCAGCAGCTCGATGTGGTAGCTGGGCGCGATCCCGCCAAAGACCGCCATCGCCTTGCGGTACAGGTTCCGGGTTCCCTCGTCGATGGAATCGTAGTCGTGGTAGTACAAAATGGAGGTCGTCAACGTGAAGGCCCAGTCCTTGAACTGTTGTGCCACCCAGTCATAGGGTTCCGCGTACTCCCGCTGGAAGCTCATAGTTTTCGCCATCGGCTCGTCGGCAAAGGTCATGGTCAGCGCGATCATCGCGCGGTCGCCGGAAACCGTCCAGTCGGATTTCACACCCTTTTTCACCACATCCAGCTTGTCAAAGGGATAGAACAACGCCAGGTAATCCTCCGTTTCCATCGTCTCCGCCTTGATGAAGTGGTTCTTCGGCAGATAGACCGCTTCATAGTCCATGAAGGACGGCGTGGTGGGCAGCGCCGTCATCAACCCCAGCAGGCCATACTTTGTGACAAAATTCAAAATTTCCGTTTCCACGTCAACGTCCGTCCTGCGGCCCATCATCAACATACCGACATTGAGGGCGTCCAGCACCATGCCGGGCATCTCGTTCATGGGATTATACACATCGGGCTTCGCACCTTTGGCCGGTGTGATGTACCGCTTCCCATCGGCGGCAGTTTTCAGCTCATAGCGGTCATATCGCACCCAATGGGAGTGCGACTGCTCAAACAGATTTTTCATGGCCTCACCCCTATACAATGTAACCCGTATCTGTATTAACCATATTACCATTCTATCAGCCGTCTTTGCCGCCGTCAAGGGCGGCTTTTTTCTTGCGCCGTTTGGTCTTGTTTTCCCGGCGTATCACGGCGTCTTTGCCTTTTGCACCCAGCAGCGCGGCATATTCCTCCAGAAACTGCCGCTCCCGCAGCGTCAGGCTTTTGCCCTTGTCCTGCATCTGGCATAGATGGGCATGCAGCTTCTTTTGCAGTTTTTTTCGGATGGTGTTGCGCACCTTGCGGATGTTGCGGTCAGACTGGCCGCGCATCTGCGCCAGCTGGGCGGTGCTGTACAACCGAATCGAGAGAAAATAGAGAATCTCCTTGTGATCCTCGCTCAGTTCCTCGATCATCTGGGACAGAAACGCATTGGCGGTCAGCTGGTGCATCTCATACGGGCAGTCAAAGAGAATGTCCAGAAAGTTGCCGCTGGACAGCTGCCGTACCGCCGGATTGTTCAGCCAGCGCGGTATGATCTTCGGCTCCGACACCGCTTGATACTCCAGCGGCACATCACCGCGCAGGTTTTCGTGATCCCGTTCCCGGCGCTCCCGGTTGCGGTCGAGCTTGTTCCATTCCTCCACCACAACGGCGAAGTCTTCTGCTGTCCGGGCGGCATCCTCCAAACGGCGCAGCGCCTCGGCCCGCAGCTCCCGTTTCAGCCGCTTTGCGCTGGTGCGCGCGGCTTCTTCCTCCGCGTTTTCCAGTTCAGCGTCGTAGTCGATGTGGTGTTCGTCTTGCTCCAGTTCGCTTTCCAGCTCTACGGCGCGTTCCTGTTCCAGCTCCTGCGCCAGTGTATCGTCTGCCAGCGCATCGTCCCACCCGGCGAAGCCATCCGCCGCATCCAGCAGGCTGTCATCGTCCAGTATCAGCGCCATGACCTCGCCTCCCTCAAAAAACAATTTTGTTCTTCTGCGAAAACGGTTCCGCTTTGCACCCACTTTTTCTCCTATTAGTAGAGGAAGTAACCCAAGCAATAAATAAACGGGTTACAAAATTGCTGACAGGCAAGAGAAAGGAGGAACCGCGCCATGATAATTCACCGCAAGTAGCTGTGCGCTCTAGCAGTTACACAAAACGGAACTGTTCACATTATACAACGTCTGTGCCGAAGGCGCAAGAAAGAGAGGTTCAATGGCAGAAACGAAGGGCATCTTTTTTGACGCGGCATATTGGCCGGACAATCGATAAGGAGGAGAACAAGATGGATCTGTTTGAACTTGTAAAAGCATCCGTTACAATAAAGCAAGCCGCCAAACACTACGGCTGCAAGGTCAACCGGGGCGATATGATCTGCTGCCCCTTCCACGATGACCGACATCCCAGCATGAAGCTGAACAGAGATTACTTCTATTGCTTCGGCTGCGGGGCCACCGGCGATGTGATAGACTTTGTGGCGCGGCTGTTTGGCCTGAGCAGCTACGAGGCCGCAAAGAAGTTGGCCTATGACTTCGGCATCGACCCGGACAAGCCCCCGGCAGCGATGGCGCTGAAAAAGCCCTATCCGCTGGCGCGGGCCTTCCGGGATGACGAAATGTACTGCCAGCGGGTGCTGTGTGATTATCTGCGCCTGTTGGAACGCTGGAAGGTCGAATACGCCCCGCAATCACCGGAGGACGACCTGGACAACCGCTTTGTGGAGGCGTGTCAGATGATCGAGTATGTAAATCACTTGTTGGACGTTCTCATGTATGCAGAATTAGAACAACGTGTGAAGGCGGTGGACACGCTGCTGGAGGATGGCGACATCACCGTGCTGGAACAGCGGCTCAAATGTCTGGAAAAGGAGGTATGCCACCGTGATGAAGAACGAGCAATCGCGTGAGGTCAACCAGCCCATCTGGTTTGACGGCAAGCATATCAACGAAGCCCTGTTTTGTGATGATTTCCTCAGCAGACACAAAATCATCTACACAAACGGGGCTTTTTTCACACCTGACGGTCGAGTGACCAACGACTTGCCGCTGCGCAGCGAAATCTTTGACGAACTGCGTTGCTGCGCGGTGAGCAATATTCCGCGTAAGATCAGCAACATTGTGGAGCTGATGAAGCTGGCGGCGCTGGTGGAGGATTTTCCGCCGGAGACAGACCGCATCCATCTGGCGAACGGGACACTGTTCATTGACGGCAACTTCATAGAGGGCAAGCCGGAGATCGTTCGCAACCGCCTGCCAGTAGCCTACAATCCCGAAGCCACCACACCGACCCGCTGGCTGGCTTTTTTGGATGGACTTCTTTACCCGGAGGACATTCCCACTTTGCAGGAATATATCGGCTACTGCCTGATCCCCAGCAACAAAGGTCAGCGGATGATGGTCATCAAAGGCAGCGGCGGCGAAGGAAAGAGCCAGATCGGCGCGGTGCTGTCGGCCCTGTTCGGCAGCAACATGAAGGACGGCAGCATCGGCAAAATCTCCGAAAACCGTTTCGCCCGCGCTGACCTGGAACACATTCTGCTGTGTGTCGATGACGATATGCGAATGGAGGCGCTGCGCCAGACAAACTATGTCAAATCCATCGTCACCGCACAGGGCAAGATGGATTTGGAGCGCAAAGGCAAACAGAGCTACCAGGGGTGGATGTCTTCCCGCTTGCTGGCGTTCAGCAACGGCGACTTGCAGGCCCTCTTTGACCACAGCGACGGCTTTTACCGGCGGCAGCTCGTTCTAACCACGAAGGAGAAGCCGGTAAATCGTGTGGACGACCCCGACATTGCCGAGAAGATGAAAACAGAGATCGAGGGCATCTTTCTCTGGGCCTTTGCCGGATTGCAGCGGCTGGTGGCAAACAACTTCAAGTTCACCGAGAGCCAGCGCACCAGAGAAAACCGGGAATCCGTCAAGCGGGACAACAACAATGTGTTCGATTTTCTGGAATCCGAGGGCTATATCCGGCTGAAAGCGGATGCAACCATCAGCTCCAAGGAACTGTATGAAGTGTACCAAATTTTCTGCGCTGAAAACGGCTTAACTGCGCTAAAGCCCCGCAGCTTCAGCGATGCCGTGATCGCCAGCCAAGGCAAGTACAATCTCGAATACTGCAACAATGTGACCAACGCCGCCGGTCGCCGGGTGCGGGGATTTTTCGGGATCGAGGCGCTGGTGCATCCGAATATGTCGGTGTTTTCCGGTGATTCGCTGCGTACGTACGTACCGAAGGACAAGCCGGAAGGATTGCAGGGCTGAGCCGCTGTACGTACGTACGCAGCGGTTCGCCCCATTCTCTTGCAGTATCCAATTACACCGAACTGTGCAGCTGGCCGATGCCCTGGGGTACGACATTGTATGGCAGCGCCGCGCCAAACCGTGACTCTCGTCCCCATCGCAAGCAGCGCGCTGCTTGTGATGGGCCGTCAGCGAAGGCCTCCGCGTGATCGCTGACACCAAAGGGCTGCGCTCCGGCACAGGAGAGCAGCCCTTTGTGCTGAATATGTAAAAGCAGCGGGGGTGGATTTTTCATATCCAGCGGCGGCCACCGCAGTGGACGCAACTCCCCCTCGGAGAGCCCACGGCACTTTGCAGCCCTCCGGGATGAAAGTGTTATAGTGGGTTATTACACTTCCCGCAGGAAGTGCATCCCCCGTCCCGCGACCGTCCACGCCCCAACGAAAGGAGTTGATTTTATGGCAAGAAACGACGGAATCGACCGTACCAGCGCCAGAAATGTGGATGTCCCGGACAAGGACATCGGCAACACCCAAAAACACAACGAACGGGAAAAAGACAGCTACCGCAACCCCGATATTCTCCCGGAACGCACCCCGCTCAATATCCACTTCAAAGCCCCCACCGCCAGCTACACGGAGATGTTCCGGCAGATGGAACAGGACAAAATCATCTCCACCCGCGGTCTGAAACCAGACGCCATCCACTTTGGCGAGCTGATTTTTGATGTGAACTCCGCCTACTTCCACAACCACGGCGGCTATGAATTTGCCAGGCAGTTTTACGCCGATGCCTACAAGGCCGCCGTAAAGATCGTGGGCGGGGAGCAGTATATTCTCTCCGCTGTGATGCACGCCGACGAGATCAACCGGGCCATGTCGGAGGCGCTGGGCCAGGAGGTGTACCACTACCACCTCCATGTGGTCTATGTGCCGGTGGTGGAGAAACAGATCCTCTGGAGCAAACGCTGCAAGGACAAGTCTCTGGTCGGCACGGTGAAGGAGACCGTCATGCAGGTCAGCCGGAGCAAGAAATGGATGTCCAAGCCCGCCCTCGACGCCGATGGAAACCCGGTCTTGCAGAAAAACGGAAAGCCCGTCTTGAAAAAGTCCTACAGTGTGCTGCAAGACGATTTCTTCCATTGCATGCGCGCCGCCGGGTATACTGATGTGGAGCGCGGCGAGCGTGGCAGCACCGAAGAGCATCTGACCGTGACCCAGTTCAAGGTACAGGCGGAGCAGCAGCGGTTGGAGGCTGTGACCGCCCAGGTGGCCCAGGCGGAGCAAACGCTGAGCGCCACTGAGGTGGCCGCGCAGAAAAAGGCGAAGGAGCTGAAATCCCTTCAAAGCCAGACCAAAGAGCAGCGCACGGTCGCCCTGACCACAGAGGAAATTCAGACAATGGGCAAGAAAAATCCCATTACCGGAAACATTTCGCTGACGCCGCAGGAGTGCGACACATTAAAATCCTACGCTGTCAATAGCATTACCGTCAAGGCGGACAACGGCAGGTTGCAGGAGCGGCTGGCTTCCGCCCAAAAAAGCGCCGCAATTTGGAAAAAGCGGTATGAATCGCTGAGCGAAAAATATCAGGAACTAAAAAAGAGCGTCCAGCCCTATCTGGACGCCGTGAAGCTCGCGCCGGAGAGGGTGCGGGCTTTTCTTGTGGCCATTTTGACCCACACCCCGCAAACAAGACAGCATGAGCAGCCTTCCCGCCGCCGCGGGCAGGATATGGAACTTTAATTGATGGAGGAAACCGCATGAGAAAACACGAAGATTTTATGAATGAACCCGACTATGGCTATATCGACATTGAATCCTGCTTTGACCCAGTTTTCGAGCCGCCGGCAGAACTCCTGGAAGAATGGAGCAAGCAGTATGAGGGGCCGAAACCGACCTTGGAAAACACATCGTTTTATGTCGTGGGGCCGGATGGCACGGAATATTTCTACTGCGGGAATCTCTGCATCAAAATCTCTGAGCATTTTGCGGATGGAGGCAAGCAGATGGACGAGCTGGTGGAAGACGCCGTTCGCCACCATGCGGGCCGGGACAGCAGCGCCCCGGCCTTTTTGAATGCTGTTTAAGCAGACAAAGAGCAATGATTGATCGTTGAATCGCGCCCGCGCTTACAGTATAATAGACGTAGAAGTATTGTAAGCGTGGGTTGTTTCGACGCAAAGGAGGATATTACAGTGAAACAACCGAACAATACGAAAACCAAAATCTACAGCACCGCTTTGTATATGCGCCTGAGCCGCGATGATGAAAATTTCGGCGACAGCGTCAGCATTGAGACCCAACGCACCATCCTGCAAAAGTTTGCCGCCGAGAACGGCTTGCGCGTCTATGGCGAGTACGTGGACGACGGATGGAGCGGCACCAATTTTGACCGCCCCAGCTTCCAGCGGATGATGAGCGATGTGGAAGCGGGAAAAGTCAACTGCATCGTAACCAAAGACCTCAGTCGGTTTGGACGTGAACACGTGATGATGGATTATTATCTGGAGTTTGTGTTCCCGGAGAAACAGGTCCGCTATATCGCCATTGCCGAGAATGAGGACACCGAAAAGGGCCTGTCTGAGTTCGTGCCGTTCAAGAATCTGTTCAACGAGTGGTTTGCCAAGGACACCAGCCGCAAGGTAAAGAGCGCACTCCATGCGAAATTTGAAAAGGGAGAACGCATTTTTGCCTATGCGCCGCTGGGTTACAAGCGCCACCCGGAGATCAAGAA
The DNA here is from genome assembly GCF_048526665.1 of Candidatus Allofournierella excrementavium. NCBI lineage: Bacteria > Bacillati > Bacillota > Clostridia > Eubacteriales > Oscillospiraceae > Allofournierella > Candidatus Allofournierella excrementavium. Next base: position 27,479 of record NZ_DBGFPE010000005.1, on the reverse strand, counting down.
CACGCTGACACCGGACGAAGAAACCCGCTGGATCGTAGAGAAAATCTTCGATTTGGCCGTTCATGGCGCTGGCGCAGCCAAGATCACCCGCATTTTGATCGCGGAAAAAGTGCCCACCGCCGGTTGGCTGAACTACAAGAGGTACGGCACCTTCGCCAACATTTACGCGGGTGCGCCGGAGGAAAAGGCCTATGCCTGGACGATTGCGCAGGTCAAAAGCATTCTGAAAGATGAAACCTATATTGGCAACAGCATCCACAACAAGCAGACCAATATCTCCTATAAGAACAAGAAAAAGGTCCGCAAGCCGAAAGAGGAATGGGTTCGTGTGGAAAATACCCATGAAGCCCTTGTCAGTAAGGACGTCTTTGACCGGGTGCAGGAGCTGATTGAGACGCGCCGCCGCAAGCAGAAAGACGGTACGACACAAATCTTTTCCGGGCTGGTGAAGTGTGCAGACTGCGGCTGGTCGCTGGCGTTTGGCATGAACAAGCAGAACAAAAAGCCCTATGGACACTACCATTGCAGCAACTACGGCCAGGGCACCGGTCACTGCACCATGCACTATATCCGCTACGATGTCCTTTACACCTACGTTCTGGCACGGATTCAATATTGGTCTTACCAGGCACAGATGGATGAGGGACGCCTGCTGCAAAAGCTGCTGAAAGCCGGTGACCGGGAACGCACGGCCAGCCAGAAAAAGCAGGCGGCGGAGCTGAACAGGGCCGAGAAGCGCAAAGCCGAACTGGACCGCCTGTTTGCCAAGATGTACGAAGATTGGGCCGCTGGGCGCATCACCGAGTACAACTTCAATATGCTGTCCCAGCGGTATCAGACCGAGCAGCAGGAGCTGGCGGAAAAGATTGAAAGGCTGAACGCTGACCTTGCCGCAGAACAGCAGAGCGCCGTGGATGCCGAAAAATGGGTGAACCTGATCAAGCAGTACGTAAATCCCACGGAACTGACTGCCGAACTGCTGAATGCCTTGATCGAGAAGATCGTCGTCCATGAAGCTGTGAAAGACGAAAGCAACACCCGCACCCAGGAGATCGAAATCTACTACCGTTTTATCGGCAAAGTGGAGTAAAAACGCAAATTAACCATTTATCTCTTTAAGTTGGGGAAACCGGCGAGTCCGCGCCGGACCTGGAGCGGGCCGCCGCCCTGGCGGAGGTGTTCGGGGTGACGCTGGACGATCTGGTGAATTACGAGAGCACGGTGGAGGGCCTGAGCCCGCCGCCCCGGGGCAAGCATATCTTCGGGGTGGTCACCGTGGGGGAGAAAGGGCAGATCGTTCTGCCCGCCGCGGCCCGCAAAATTTTCGGCATCGACCCCGGCGACCGGCTGCTGGTGCTGGGGGATGAAACGCAGGGGCTGGCGCTGATGCGGGAGAGCGTCATTTTTGAGCGGCTGGTGAAGCCTTTCCTGGACGGGGACGAGCACTGAGGGGGCTCGCTTCAAAAGGGCACAAAAAAACCGGGGCGCCGGACACGGCGCCCCGGGAAACGATTCAGTACATTGGTCTGCCCTCTCATTTCCTGGATTTCAAACGTTCAAACAGAAACTTTTTCATGTTCATCGCGCTTTCTATCTGGAAATTCTTTTATGCAGGCTTTGTAGCTTCACATCGCCTGCACATCAGCTTGGAGCAAACGATGTTACCACATTGGGGTATCCCTCTCTTGGGTTTTGATGCAACGTTGTTTCGAAAGGCGTTTTATCAGTTTGCCTTGTGGATAAAATCGGGGTCCTGTTCGGATGCCATTGGATCAAAACTTGCTGTCAACCGCGCCTTTCGATCTTTTGGTGTTTGAAAACAAAACTCGGAACTTGGTTTCCCGCCGCTTGCTGTTCCATTCCTCAAAGCATGTTCTCACGCGGCCCATCGGCCCCATTGAAAACCTTCCTGCTTTGCCTTACCTGGACGCTCGCGGCTCGATCTTGCCATTTCGCGCGCTGTTGTATCCGCTTTCGTTCTTCGTGCGTTTCAAAAGGGGACGTTCCCTTTCATGGCTAGTACATTGGAGTTGAAACCTCCGTGTTTTTGAATTGGCGTCTTTTTACAGACCCTTCTCACACCGGTGTGTGTATGAGACATCCGCACTTTCACGGCGGACGTTTCAAGGCTGTCTATAATTGGACGTGCAGGCCGCTTTTCATATAGAAAAAACGCCCGCGGGTAATGAGTTTTTAAACGGATGGAAGCTTTGGAAGTTCGAATGTTTTTTGCGCTTTTCTAAGCGCGTCGATTCGTTGTTCACTACTTCATCTATCTAAAAATTCATGCCGGCAGGTCGTGGGCTCTGTACGCTATTTGAACGATCGTGTGCCAGATAAACCGCTCTTGTCTCTGGTCCTCTTGAAAAGAAAGCATCTTTTGGTGTTGTGAGCGATCTGGATCGTCAGCGGCAGGACCCACCCTGCCCAAACTGCTTGGGTTCTTCTTTTACCATGATGGTCCTGCGCTCCTTTCCTTCCCGGGGGCCACGTTTCTTCGTTTCCTACCCGCCGGTTTCTAGACCTTGGTGTTCTCTCCTTGGTGTGTCTATACTATATCATACCCCAAATCGTTTGTATATTGACATGGTGCATAGACTTATGGTGCAAAATTTGTTCGATTGTTGCCTTGAAAGGGCCGGAAATTTGTGCTATGATGTAAATGTTGGAGTGTATAAAGCGCCGCCTGCCCTTGGATGAGCAGGCGGCGCTTTTTCTGTTATTCCGGCGCGGTGTCTTTCGCACGGCGGCGGGGCAGCAGGGTGAGCCGCCCCAGCAGAAGGCCGCTGAACAGCATCAGCGGCACCCGCAGGCCGCCGTCGGCAACAGAGGCCGCCATCATCCCCAGCTTGCTGGGCAGGCCGAAGAGGTAGACGGTCAGCCCGCTGTGTCCCAGCAGGAACATCACGAGGGCCAGCGCCCCGTCCAGCACCGCGCGCCACGCGGGGTAGAGATCCGGCAGACGCATACACCGCCCCGCGATGACCCCCATGAGCAGCGGCAGCAGGGGGACAAGGTAAAACGCGGCCAGATAGAGCCCGTCGCTGATGAAGATCAGGCGGTTGGCGTTGATATTGCACAGCCACATCACCCACATCAGGGCGGCGATGAGGAAATAGGGCACAAGACCTTTCAGCGCTTTCATGGTTCCGTCCTCCGTTTCTTTCGGCGTGTCGGATACTTCACACCTTAACTATATCAGACGGAACGGCCTTTGCACACCCCTTTCGGCAAAATTTGGCAAAAAAGGGGGCCCTGCCGCCGGCAGGGCCCTTTATAATTACAATATATAAGGCGGTCAGGTCAGCGGCCCGGTGCGCTTGACGCTGATCTTCACCAGATTGCGGCTGAGGATGGTGTTCTGGTCGGCGTCCAGGGTGTAGCTGAACTCCACCTCGCCCCCCTCGTCGGTGAGGCGGCTGTGGATCTCGTCCGCCGCCACGCCCAGGGTCATGGCGCCGTAGCCGGTGTCGTAGTGGCACAGGTGGCGGATGCCTTTTTCCACCACCAGCTGCCCCGCCGCCGGGCCGAAGCGGGTCATGGAGACCTTGCTCTCGTCCTTCGCCACCTTCACGGTGGTGGTGCAGCCCTCGTAGCCGGTGGTCTCCGACTCCTTGTAGCTGATGAAAAAGCTGCCGCCCCGGCGCACAAAGCTGCCACGGGTCATCAGCTGCACCGAGTCCGACTCGTCGCCCTGTTCCATGCGCCCGTCGATGCGGATCAGGAAGTCCTCGTTCATGGGCTTCTCCTCCTTTGGATGCGGGGCCCGCGGCCCCGGTCAGTAGTTGTCGATGGCCACCCGGGTCACGGGGCCGTCGTTTGCGCCCACGAACAGCCGGATGAAGGGCTCAAAGCCCGCGGGCTCGTCGCTCACGAAATACTCCGCGCCCCCCTCGCTGCCCTCGGGGGCCAGCAGGTCCAGCTCGGAAAGGCGGCGGCGGGCCAGCAGCGCGCCCTCCCGCCCCGCGTCGATGAGGGTCACCTCCGGGCCCATCACCTTGGCGATGGCCGGGGCGATGAGGGGGTAGTGGGTGCAGCCCAGGATGAGGGTGTCCACCCCTTCCCCGCGCAGCGGTTCCAGATACTGCCGCGCGATGGCGGCGGTGACGGGGTCGTCCGGGGCCACATAGCCGTTCTCCACCAGCGGCACGAACATGGGGCAGGCCTTGGCAAACACCTGAAAGCCCCCGTCGGCGTTGTGCAGCCGCTTCTCGTAGCTGCCGCTGCGGATGGTGGCGCTGGTGCCGATGACGCCGATGCGCCCGTTTTTGGTGGCGGCGGCCGCCGCGGCGCTGGCCGCGTCCACCACGCCGGCAAAGGGCACGGGCAGAGCGGCGGTGTAGTCGGCGGGCAGGATGCTGCTCACCGTGCCGCAGGCCGCCAGCAGGAACTTGACGTTTTTCGAGAGCAGGAACGCGATGTCCTGCTTCGCGTACTGAAAGATGGCCGACGGGCTGCGGGTGCCGTAGGGCACGCGGCCGGTGTCGCCGAAGTAGACGATCTTCTCGCCGGGCAGAAGCTGCCGCAGCTGCCGCACCGCGGTGAGGCCGCCCGCGCCGGAGTCGAACACGCCGATGGCACGCTCATCCATGGCTCACTTGCCCTCCGCGCGCGCCAGCGCCAGCTCCACCAGTTCGTCCAGCAGCGCGCCCAGGGGCTTGCCCGCCGCCTCCATCAGCTTGGGATACATGCTGATGATGGTGAAGCCGGGCATGGTGTTGATCTCGTTGATGAGCACGTTGCCGTCCTGTTCCACAAAGAAGTCGCACCGGGCCAGGCCCTCGCAGCCCAAAGCGGCGTAGGCCTTTTCCGCCAGAGAGCGCACCTCGTCCAGCTTTTCCTCCGGCAGGCGGGCGGGGATGAGGGTGCGGCTGGTGCCCAGCACGTACTTGTCGTCGTAAGTATAAAACTCCTCGCTGGCCAGGATCTCGCCGGGGCGGGTGCTCACGGCGCAGCGGTTGCCGATCACCGCGCACTCCACCTCCTGGCCTTTCACAAAGCGCTCAAAGACCACCTTGTCGTCCTCGGCCAGGGCGGTGGCCACAGCGGCTTTCAGAGCCGCCCGGTCCTCCGCCTTGCTGATGCCCACGCTGCTGCCCGCGTTGGCGGGTTTCACGAAGATGGGCCAGCCCAGCTTCTTTTCCAGCCGGTCGGCCAGCGCGTCGAAGTCGTCGCAGCCGGCGCGGTCGCTCCAGTCCCAGCGGCAGTGGGGCACGCCCGCCGCGTCGAACAGGATGTTGGCCACCGCCTTGTCCATGCAGGCGGCGCTGGCCAGCACGCCGCAGCCCACGTAGGGGATGCCCGCCAGCTCGAACAGGCCCTGGATGGTGCCGTCCTCGCCGTTTTTGCCGTGGAGCACCGGGATGGCCGCGTCCAGCCGCACCGTGCGCACGCCGCCCTCCTCAAAGAGCAGCATGCCGTGGCAGGCCCGGTCCGGGCTGATGAGGCAGGGGATATTTCCCGGGCAGTTCAGCCACTGGTCCTCGGGCATCTTGTCGGAGGGGCCGGGATAGTAAAACCAGCGGCCGTCCTTGGTGATGCCGATCTTGTACACATCGTAGCGGGCCTCGTCCAGGCCGTCGGCAAAGGTCTTTGCCGACATGCAGCTCACGTCATGCTCGCTGGAAACGCCGCCGAACAGCAGCGCGACAGTCAGTTTTTTCATCGTTTTTATCCTTCTCTCTTCGGGCAAAATGGGCCCCTTTGGGGCATATGCCCATAAGTATTCTAATAATACCATAAAAATGCCCGGCGCGCTACTGCCCGCACCCGCCCCGCCGCCGCTTTTTTTCGCATTTTAAAGGGATTTTTCTCTTGACGGGCAGGCCCCGGTGTGATATGATGGTATCACCTCTTTTGCAGGTTTATTTTTTTGTGCCCATTTTTCGGGTGCGGCCTGCAACTGTCAGGGAGGCTAAACAAACCGTTAATTGGAGGTGCCGAAGACAAATGCGAGTGAAAATCACCCTTGCCTGCACGGAGTGCAAACAGCGCAACTACAACACCAAGAAGAACAAGAAGAACAGCCCCGACCGCCTCGAGATGAAGAAGTATTGCCGTTTCTGCAGAAAGCATACTGTCCATCGCGAGACCAAGTAAGAAAGGCGGAGCATCATGGCTGAGACTAGCAGCAAGAAACCCGGCTTCTTCTCGAAGGTCAAGAACTGGTTCAAGGGCATCGGCAAATTCTTCCGCGACACCGCGAGCGAGATGAAGAAGGTCGTGTGGCCCGGCAAGAAGCAGATCATCAACAACACCATCGTGGTCATCGTGGTGGTCATCATCGCCGCCGTCGTGGTGCTTGCTCTGGACCTGCTCTTCGGCTTTGGCCGCGACGCCCTGCTGGCGCTGGCCCGGGGCCTGTAACACGCAAGCACAAAACGAGGGGAGCGAACACGAATGGCAGAACAGGCACTGTGGTATGTGGTGCACACCTATTCCGGCTACGAAAACAAAGTGGCCACCAACCTTGAGACCATCGTGGAAAACCGCCGCCTGCAGGACCTCATCCAGGAGGTCAAAGTGCCGGTGGAGATGGTTCCCGAACTGAAGGACGGCAAGGAACGGCTGGTGGAGCGCAAACTGTTCCCCGGCTATGTGCTGGTGAAGATGGTCATGACCGACGAGAGCTGGTACATCGTGCGCAACTGCCGCGGCGTGACCGGATTCGTCGGCCCCTCGTCCAAGCCTGAACCCCTGAGCGACGAGGAAGCGGAGAAGCTGGGCATGAACACCAAGGCCGAGCTCACGCTGGACTATGCGGTGGGCGACAACGTCCAGATCACCGGGGGCCCTCTGGAGGGCTTCGTGGGCGTGGTGGACGAGATCGACCTGCAGGCCCAGAAGGTGAAGGTCAAGGTCTCCATGTTCGGGCGCGAAACTCCCGCCGAACTGGAACTGGGCCAGGCGAAACCCCTGTAAGAACGAACGTGCCCGCGCGGCGGGCAAAACATCGGTAAGAGCCGCCAAGTGCGGTTTTTATAGGGTGCGGCATTCTCCGCGCCCGTGGGAGGGCCGAGGTTTTCGGCCCGCTATCTTACCACAAATTTTGGAGGTGCATTAAAATGGCGCAAAAAGTAACTGGTTACATCAAGTTGCAGATCCCGGCCGGCAAAGCGACTCCGGCCCCCCCTGTCGGCCCCGCGCTTGGCCAGCACGGCGTGAACATCATGGCGTTCACCAAGGAATTCAATGAGCGCACCCAGAAGGACATGGGCTACATCATCCCGGTGGTCATCACCGTGTATGCCGACCGTTCCTTCAGCTTTATCACCAAGACCCCTCCGGCTCCGGTCCTGATCAAGAAGGCCTGCGGCATCGAGAGCGGTTCCGGCGTTCCCAACAAGACCAAGGTGGCCACCATCACCAAGGCTCAGCTGGAAGAGATCGCCAAGACCAAGATGCCCGACCTGAACGCCGCCAACCTGGAGAGCGCGATCAGCATGATCGCCGGCACCTGCCGCAGCATGGGCGTCACCGTCACCGAGTGATCTGCCCCGGCTGAATTCGTGGGAGGAAATTGATCCGATAGACCACACAGGAGGATAAAGTTATGAAACACGGTAAACACTACGTCGACAGCGCCAAGCTGATCGACCGCACCAAGCTCTACGAGGCCGACGAGGCCCTGAACCTCTGCTGCCAGACCGCCAAGGCCAAGTTCGACGAGACCGTTGAGCTGCATGTGCGCCTGGGCGTTGACAGCCGCCACGCCGACCAGCAGGTCCGCGGCGCCGTTGTGCTGCCTCACGGCACCGGCAAGAACGTGCGCGTCATCGCCATCTGCAAGGGCGACGCCGCCAAGGCCGCTGAGGAAGCGGGCGCGATGATGGTGGGCGACGCCGACCTGATCGCCAAGATCCAGAACGAAGGCTTTGTCGACTTCGACGTTCTGGTCACCACCCCGGACATGATGGGCCAGGTCGGCCGTCTGGGTAAGATCCTGGGCCCCCGCGGCCTGATGCCCAACCCCAAGGCCGGCACCGTGACCCCCGACATCGGCAAGGCTGTTACCGAAGCCAAGGCCGGTAAGATCGAGTACCGTCTGGACAAGCAGAACATCATCCATGTTCCCGTGGGCAAGGCCAGCTTTGGCCCCGAGAAGCTGGGCGACAACCTGCGCGTTGTGATGGACGCCATCGTGAAGGCCAAGCCCGCCGCTGCCAAGGGCCAGTATATCAAGAGCGCCACCGTGGCCACCACCATGGGCCCCGGCATCAAGCTGAACGGCGCCAAGTTCGGCGGCTGAACTTAAAACCCGCTGCAAAGTGCCGGGGCGTTTTCGCCCCGGCCTTTTTCGGGCGTTTTGGGCTTTTTTGAAAAATAAGCTTGACAACGCCCCGCCTCATGGTATAATAATAATGCTGTTTTTAAGACAGCAGGTGCTCAATGCATAGCGTAAAGGGCTTTCGCCCGCCTGCCGAGAAACGCGCATAACACTGTAACTGTGCATGTTTATGCCCTTTTCTCGCCATGGCGGGAAAAGGGCTTTTTTATCGCGAACGAAAGAATGTTATCGCTTGAAACGAGGTGAAACCGAAATGCCCAGTGAGAAGATTTTGACTGCCAAGCAGGCCTATGTTGCCGAGCTGAAAGAGAAGATCGCCAATTCCGTTGCCGGCGTGGTCGTGGACTACAAAGGCATCAACGTGGCCGACGACACCAAGCTGCGCAAGGAGCTGCGTGAGGCTGGCGTGGAGTACTTCGTTGTGAAGAACACCATGCTGCGTCTCGCCATCAGCGGCACCGAGCTGGAAGGCATGAACGACGTGCTGGAAGGCACCACCGCCCTGGCCATCGCCAAGGAGGACCGCATCGCCGCCGCCCGCATCCTGTGCAAGTTTGCTGACGCTTCCAAGGACAAGTTCTCCGTCAAGGCCGGTTATATGGACGGCAAGCTGATGGAGAAGGCCTCCGTGGAGGAGATCGCAAAGCTCCCCGGCCTGGAAGGCATGCTCTCCATGTTCGCCGGCGCCCTCACCAGCACCCTCAGCGGTCTGGCCGTGGCCATGCAGGCTTATGTGGACAAGAGCGAAGAACCCGCCGCCTGATCGTTTCGCGGCACCCTACGGGGCCTGCGCATAAGGCGCAGCCCGCAACAAAAATAAAACTACATTGGAGGTAAATACAATGGCTTCTGAGAAAATCACCAAGATCATTGACGCTGTCAAAGAGCTGAGCGTTCTGGAGCTGAAAGAGCTCATCGACACCTACTGCGAGGAGTTCGGCGTTTCCGCCGTGGCCGCTGCCGCTCCCGCTGCCGCTGCTGCTGCTCCCGCTGCTGAGGAGAAGACCGAGTTCGACGTTGTGCTGGCTGAGGTCGGCGCCAACAAGATGGCCGTTATCAAGACCGTGAAGGAGATCACCGGTCTGGGCCTGAAGGAAGCGAAGGACCTGGTCGACAACGCTCCCAAGACCCTGAAGGAGGCTGCTTCCAAGGCCGACGCCGACGAGATGAAGAAGAAGCTGGAAGAGGCTGGCGCCAAGGTGGAACTGAAGTAAGTTCTTTCCTTACTTTGAGCATCTGCAAAACCGCCGCACCCACCCGGGTGCGGCGGCTTTTTTTGTGCGCGAGGCGGGGCGCATGGCTTTTTGCCCGGCCTGTCTGCCTGCGGAAAACCGGGCAATCCCCGGCACTGCCGCCCCGCTGGCGAATCTCCGCCCGGCTTGGGGCCAACGTTCGATGCGCCGCGTGCGGCGGCGGGAGGCGGTCCGCCCTGCGCAAAACCGCCCGCCCCGCGCCGCCCGGACAAGGAAAAACCGGCAGCGTTCCGTATGCAAAACGCCGGACCGGCCCGGAGGGCCTCTGTCTCCTTTTCCCGGAAACGCCCGATTCCCTTGAAAGCGGGCGCAGAAATGCTATAATGAGGCGGGAAAAATCATCCGCAAGGGAGGAACAGCCATGGAACGGCAGTGGTGGCAGGACAAGGTCTGCTATCAGATCTGGCCCAAAAGCTTCAAGGATTCAAACGGCGACGGTGTGGGAGACATCCCCGGCATCATCGACCGGCTGGACTATCTCAAGGAGCTGGGGGCGGACATCCTCTGGCTCTCGCCGGTGTACAAAAACCCGCTGGCGGACGAGGGCTACGACATCGCCGACTACCGGGGCATCGACCCCCGCTTCGGCACCATGGAGGACATGGAGCGCCTGCTGGCGGAGACCAGGCGCCGGGGCATGTATGTGGTGATGGACCTGGTGGTGAACCACTGCTCCGACGAGCACCCCTGGTTCCAAAAGGCGCTGGCCGACCCGGAAGGCCCCTACGGGAAGTATTTCTACTTCCGCAAGGGCAAAAACGGCGCGCCGCCCACCAACTGGCGCGGCTACTTCGGCGGCAGTGTGTGGAGCCCGGTGCCCGGCCGGGAGGACCTTTACTACCTGCACCTGTTCTGCAAAAAGCAGCCCGACCTGGACTGGGAGAACCCCGTGGTGCGCCGCGAGGTGGTGGAGATGGTGAACTGGTGGCTGGACAAGGGCGTGGCGGGCTTCCGGGTGGACGCCATCGTGAACATCGGCAAGCCGGAGCGGTTCGAGGACTTCGCCCCCGACCGGCCGGACGGCCTGGCGGACTGCCGCAAGATGCTGGCGGACCCGGTCTCCCGGCAGCGGCTGCACGCCTATCTCGGCCAGCTGCGGGACGAGGCCTTTGCCCCCCACAACGCCTTCACCGTGGGCGAGGTGTTCGACACCGACCCCGCCGAACTGGCCCTGTTCATCGGGCAGGGAGGCTTTTTCTCCAGCATGTTCGACTTTGCCGCCGCCTGCTGGGGCGGCAGCCCCAAGGGCTGGTACGACGCGAAAAAGCCCGGCCCGGACAACTACCGGGACTGCTGTTTCGACAGCGCCCTGCGGGCCGCGGGCGTGGGCTTTTTGAGCAACATCATCGAGAACCACGACGAGCCCCGGGGCGCCAGCCGCTACCTGCCCGAGGAGGCCGCAAACGACCCCAGGGCCCAGAAGGCGCTGGCAGCGGTGCAGATGCTGCTGCCGGGCCTGCCCTTCCTCTATCAGGGGCAGGAGATCGGCATGACCAACACGGTGTTCTCTTCCATCGACGCGGTGGACGACGTGAACACCCACGGCGAATACGACGCCGCGCTGGCGGCGGGCCTCGCCCCCGGTGAGGCGCTGGCCCGGGTCGCCCGCTGGAGCCGGGACAACGCCCGCACCCCGGTGCAGTGGTCGGCGGAACACGCCGCCGGCTTCACCGCCGGAACGCCCTGGCTGCCGGTGAACCCGAACTATGCCCGGGTGAACGCGGCGGCCCAGCAGGGCGTGGAAGGCTCGGTGCTGGAGTTTTACAAATCGTTGATTCGCCTTCGCAAAAACGATAAGTATAAAGAAGCACTGGTGTGGGGGGGATTTGAGCCGGTGCATCAGGAGCAGGCGGGCCTTGCGGCCTTCGTGCGCGCCGGCGGCGGGCGCAGGCTGCTCATCGCCTCCAACCTGAGCGGCGAAGCCCAGCAGGTGGAACTGCCCGGCGCGGCAAAGGAAGTGCTGCTGTGCTCGGACGGCGCGCCCGGTCTGGCGGGCGGCATCCTGACCCTGGCCCCCTGGCAGGCGGCCGTGGTGGAGCTGGCATAAGAGAACTGAAACGCAGAAACAAAGCCCGGTCCTCCCCCGCGCAGTGTGCGCCGGGGAAGGGCCGGGCGAAGTTTTTTCTGACGGCGGGCTGTTGCCATTGCCCGGGCGGCGAAGGGACACGGGCAGTTTCGTGCGGGGTGGCCGCGCGTCCCTGCCCGCCGCCGCAGCGAGCCGAGGCAGAACCCGGTCCTCCCCACGTAGTGCGCATCGGAACGGACACTTTTCTTTGTCCTGAAAAGTGTCCGGGACGCAGCGTGCGGTGGGGATGGACCGGGCGAAGCGCTTGGATGAAAGCTGGCCGTCTCTTTGTCCGGGCGGCGCTGGGGTCCGGGTAGTTTTGATGCGGGGTGGCCGCGTCCCTGCCCGCCGCCGCGCCGAGCCGAGGCGAAACCCGGTCCTCCCCACGTAGTGCGCATCGGAACGGACACTTTTCTTTGTCCTGAAAAGTGTCCGGGACGCCGCGTGCGGTGGGGATGGGCCGGGCGAAGCACTTGGATGAAAGCTGGCCGCCTCTTTGTTCGGGCGGCGCTGGGGTCCGGGTAGTTTTGATGCGGGGTGGCCGCGTCCCTGCCCGCCGCCGCGTAGTGCCGCGGCTTTCTCGACTTTCAGCGGACCGCAGACCGGGAGAGACGGGCCGGAGCGCTGCCCTGGCGCCGCTCTGCGCGGCGAAGCGGACGGGCAGGCCTTTACCCTTTCTGACCGCCGCCGGGGGCCGCAGGGGCGTCCAGGCGGGCGCGGCAGAGGCTCAGGCTGCCGAAGATGGGGATGCACAGCAAAAACCACAGGCTGGAGTAGAGGGGGCATATCTGGCCCCAGAGATTGCCCCAGAGCAGGGAGTAGTCCCACACGCGCCAGCCCAAAGCCAGGTTGCAGACCACGCCGAAGGCCAGCTCCACGCCGGTGATGACCAGCGCGCCGGCGGCGCAGCGGGCCAGCAGCGGCCAGCGGCCCAGGCGCTCGTTCAGCGCCCAGAGGGCCAGCATGCAAAGCCCTCCCGCCAGCAGCATGGTCCAGTGGGTGCGCCCGCGCCAGGCCAGCTCGATGCAGCCGTAGCCCAGCGCCCCCAGACAAAACAGCGCGCTTTTCTCTATCATATAAAATCACCCGGGGAACAGTGTTCCCCGGGTGATGCGTTTTTATGTGAGTTTACTGGCCCATACGGGAGATCTGGGTGAGAAGTTCCTGGCGGCACTCCCACAATTTGCGGGAATAGTCCACATAATACCGGTGGGGGTACTCGAAGCGGCGCATCTCCTCCCACAGGTTCTCCACCTGCTCGGCGCAGGCGGTGCGGATCTCGGTCACGGTGGGCCGGTCATACACCAGCTTGCCCTCCTTGTAAATGGGAGTGGTAAGGCACTTCACCGTGCAGTTTTTGTAGGTGCGCTGCTTCCAGGTCTGGTTGGGGTCGAAGAGGGTGAGCTCCTCGTGCTCGCCCACCTCTTCGTCGTACACCGCCACATAGTCCGCCATGGCCTTGCGGGTGTAGTTGTCGTAGATGCGCCAGACCTTCTTGAGGCAGGGCAGGGTGATCTTCTCCACGCTCTCGCTGACCTTGATCTTGGGGATATAGCTGTCCCCTTCCTTCACGGCGGCCAGCTTGTAGACCCCGCCGAACACCGGGTCGCTCTTGGCGGTGATGAGGTTCTCGCCGATGCCGAAGCTGTCGATCTTCGCCTCCTGCAGGATGAGGTCCCGCACGATGTACTCGTCCAGGCTGTTGGAAGCGCAGATGGGGCAGTCCTCATAGCCGGCCTCGTCCAGCATCTTGCGGGCCTTCTTGGAAAGATAAGCGATGTCGCCGGAGTCGATGCGGATTCCCTTGGGCCGCTTGCCCAGGGGCTTCAAGACTTCGTCGAACACCTTGATGGCGTTGGGCACGCCGCTCTTGGTCACGTTGTAAGTATCCACCAGCAGCACGCAGCCGTCGGGATAAAGCCGGGCGTAGGTGGCAAAGGCCTCGTACTCGCTGTCAAACATCTGCACCCAGCTGTGGGCCATGGTGCCGCTGGCGGGGATGCCGAAGTCCCGGGCGGCCATGACGCAGCTGGTGGAGGCACAGCCGCCGATGTAGGCGGCGCGGGCGCCGTAGACCGCGGCGTCATACCCCTGGGCGCGGCGGGCGCCGAACTCCATCACAGGGCGGCCCTGCGCGCTGCGCACGATGCGGTTGGACTTGGTGGCCACCAGACACTGGTGGTTGAAGGTGACCAGCAGCAGCGTTTCCAGCAGCTGGCACTCGATGGAGGGGCCCTCCACCGTGACGATGGGCTCCTGGGGGAAGATGGGCGTGCCCTCGGGGATGGCCCAGATGTTGCAGTGCAGGGTGAAGTTGCGCAGATAGTTCAAAAACTTTTCGTTGAACACGCCGGTGGCGGCCAGATACTCGATGTCCTGGTCGGTGAACTTGAGGTTCTCCACCGCCTCGATGAAGGTGTCCAGCCCGGCCATGATGGCGTAGCCGCCGCCGTCGGGGATCTTGCGGAAGAACATGTCGAAGACGCTTATCTTGTCCTCAAAGCCCTCTTCCAGATAGCCCGCCGCCATGGTCAGTTCATAGAAGTCCATGATGGTGGTGAGATTGCGTTTCACATCCAGCATAAGCCTTAGCCCCCTCGATTTCCCTTTTATCAATAGCGGCGGCGGATCTTTTTGGAGCCGCGCCCCTTTGCCAGCGAGATGAAATAGAGCACCAGATACACCGCCACCGCGGCCCCGGTGAGCACCATCAGCACCTTGAAGTAGAGGCCGGAGAAGAACTCGCCCACCTTGCTCAGGGTGTAGAGCACCATGTTGCGGTCCAGGTCGCGCTCGGCCAGCAGTTCCACCGTGCCGATGACCTCGCCGGAGAGGGAGATGTCCACCGTGCCGATCACATCCCCCTGCTTCACCGGGGCGGACACGCTCTCGGGCAGGTGGAAGGTCTTTTGGGTGATGCTCTCGTCCGCGCCCACGGGCAGGATGGTGAGCAGGTCGTCCGCCGGGTAGACCATCAGCCGGTCGGTCTCAGCGCAGTATTTCACCGGCACCTGCTCGATGGGCTCGTTTTTGTCCAGCGCGGGCAGGATGTCGAAGCTCTCGAACACCCAGTCCATCAGCAGGCCCGTCTCATAGGCGGCGGGGTTATACTTGGGGTTGCCGTTGGCGTCCAGGTAATTGACGCCGATCTGGTCGCAGGAGTTGGGGCTGTTGAGCACCACCGAGATGTAGCTCTTGCCATCCTGGTTGTGCCAGGCCACCAGATTGGACCAGTCCTCCAGGGTGCCGGTCTTGCCGCCCATGCAGTAGCTGCGGTAGAACTCGGCGCCCGCGCCCTCGCGGATCATCACGTTGGTGTTGAACAGGTTGTAGGTGCCCGCCGTGTAGCGGGGCAGCATCTCGCCCATGTCGTACTTCTGGGTGGCGATGACTTCCTTGAAGGTGTCGAAGCTGAGGGCGTAGCGGAACATCAGGTAGAGGTCCCGGGCGGTGGTGACGTTCTCGATGCTCATGCCCACCGCGTCCACAAAGTTGGTGTCGGTGCAGCCGATCTCCTTCGCCTTAGCGTTCATCATGTAGACGAAGTTCTCCTGGCTGCCGCCGCCCACATAGTCGGCGATGATCATGGCCGCGTCGGCGCCGCTGTACACCAGCATGGCGTTCAGCAGGTTGCGCAGGGTGTGGGTCTCGCCGGGGCGGATGTCCGCCACCTGCATGCCCGAGCCATAGAGTTCGTCCTGGATGTAACGGGGCATGGCGACAGAGACCGCGTCCAGCTGGTCCTGATACTGCTCCAGCAGCAGGATGGCGGTCATCACCTTGGCGGTGCTGGCGGTGGGCAGCACCTGCTCGCTGTTCTTTTCGTAAACGATGATGTTGGTGTCCAGGTTGACCACATAGGCTCCGGGAGCCGCCACATCAAAGGGCGGAGTGAAGCCCGCGGCGGAGGCGGGCAGGGCCAGCAGCCCGGCCATGACCGCAAGGGTCAGCAGAAAGGCGATGGTTTTTTTCATATAGACTTTTCCCTTTAAAGGCGTTACAATAAAACACAGATGACCCCGCCGGGGCGGGCGGCAGAGAGCCGGGCCCTCCCGGATGGTATCTCATATATTATAGCAGTTTTGAGGCCGCTTATAAAGGCTTTTTGTGTGAAAGAGGTGTGTTCCCCCGTGATTTATGTGACCGGCGATCTCCATGGCGACATCGAGCGTTTTGCCGACAAAGCCATCAAAAAGCTGAAAAAAGGCGACACGCTCATCGTGCTGGGGGATTTCGGCTTCCTCTGGTCCGGCGACAAGGCGGAGCAAAAGCATCTCAAGTGGCTGACCAAGCGCCGCTATCGCATCCTGTTCATCGACGGCTGCCACGAGAACTTTGACCTTTTGCGGGACTACCCCGTGGAGGACTTCATGGGCGGCCGGGCGCGGCACATCGGCGGCAACCTCTATTACATCCAGCGGGGCAGCATTCTGGAGATCGAGGGCAAAAAGCTGCTGTGCTTCGGCGGCGCCGAGAGCTGGGACAAAGAGGACCGGGAGGAGGGTCTCAACTGGTGGCGGGCGGAACTGCCCACCAGCGACGAGCTGGAATACTGCGCCGAGAACCTGAAGGCCGCGGGCAGCGAAGTGGACTACATCCTCACCCACGACGCGCCGCTGCAGATCCTGGAGTTCACCCAGCTGATGCGGGGCCAGCCCAACTGGCTGCACAACTTCTTCGACCAGATCATGAAGACCACCCGCTACAAAAAGTGGCTGTTCGGCCGCTATCACAAAGACCTGAACTACAGCCCCAAGGTGCAGGCGGTGTTTTTGAAGGTGGTGCCGCTGGACTGACACGGCAGAAAGCCAGACCCACAGGCCGCCGGGAAACACGAGTTTCCCGGCGGCCTTTTGCACGGCAGGCGCAAAAAAGCCCGACCCCTCGGAGGGGCCGGGCTGCGGTTTTGTTCCGGGGGGCACTTGCTCAGTAGGCCTTGCCCCAGTAGACCATCACCTTGGCGGGACGGCCGCAGATGGGGCAGACGTCGGAGAGGTGCTCCTGCTCAAAGGGCATGCACCGGCTGGACAGGCCAGCCTCCTCCTTCATCTTCTCCTCGCAGGCAACGTCGCCGCACCACATGGTCTTGATGTAGCCGTTGTTCGCTTCCGCCAGGGCCTTCACCTCGTCCATGGTGGTGGCGGTCCAGGTGCGCATCTCCCGGTTCTCCAGCGCGCGGGCGTAGAGGCTCTGGGCCAGAGCGTCCAGCTGGGCGGGGATGGCGGTCTCCAGCTCGTCCAGGGAGACGAAGGTCTTTTCCCGGTTGTCGCGGCGCACCAGCACGCACTGGTTCTTCTCGATGTCCTTGGGGCCGATCTCCAGGCGCAGGGGCACGCCCTTCATCTCCCACTGGCTGAACTTCCAGCCGGGGCTGTTGTCGGAGTTGTCCAGCTTGACGCGGCAGAACTTGGAGAGGCGCTCCGCCAGCTCCTCGGCCTTCTCGGTGACGCCGGGCTTGTGGGCGGCCACCGGCACGATGACCACCTGGAAGGGAGCGATGGCCGGGGGCAGGATGAGGCCCTCGTCGTCGCCGTGGGTCATGATGATGGCGCCCACCAGACGGGTGGACACGCCCCAGCTGGTCTGATGGGGATACTGCAGCTGGTTGTCGCGGCCGGTGAACTGCACGTCAAAAGCGCGGGAGAAGCCGTCGCCGAAGTAGTGGCTGGTGCCGCTCTGCAGGGCCTTGCCGTCGTGCATCATGGCCTCGATGGTGTAGGTGGCCTCCGCGCCGGCGAACTTCTCCTTGTCGGTCTTCTTGCCCTTCACCACCGGGATCATCAGGTACTTCTCGCACAGCTCGGCGTAGGTGTTCAGCTGCTGCTCGGTCTCCTCGATGGCCTCCTGGGCGGTCTCGTGGATGGTGTGGCCCTCCTGCCACCAGAACTCGCGGCTGCGCAGGAAGGGGCGGGTGGTCTTTTCCCAGCGCACCACACTGCACCACTGGTTATACTTCATGGGCAGGTCGCGCCAGGAGTGCAGCACATGGGCGAAGTGGTCGCAGAACAGGGTCTCACTGGTGGGGCGCACGCACAGGCGCTCTTCCAGCTGGTCCAGGCCGCCGTGGGTGACCCAGGCCACCTCGGGGGCAAAGCCCTCCACGTGGTCCTTCTCCTTCTGGAGCAGGCTCTCGGGGATGAAGATGGGCATGGCCACGTTCTCATGGCCGGTGGCCTTGAACATGCCGTCCAGGATGTGGGTGATGTTCTCCCAGATGGCGTAGCCGTAGGGGCGAAGGATCATGCAGCCCTTCACGCTGGAGTAGTCCACCAGCTCCGCCTTCAGGCACACGTCGGTGTACCACTGGGCAAAATCCTCGTTGATGGGGGTGATGGCCTCCACCAGTTTCTTCTTCTGTTCGCTCATTTGCGCCGTTCCTTCCTGTTCGGTTTGATTAAAAAACACGCCCCCGCAGCGGCAGGGGCGTGATCACAGCATGTGTGTTTTCAGCTGTTCTCCTCGACGTAGCGCACGACGTCCCCAACGGTGTGGAAATTCTCGATCTGCTCGTCGGGCACTTCCACGCCGAACTCGTCTTCCAGGGTCATGACCATGTCCACCACGTCCAGGCTGTCGGCCTCGAAGTCCTCAAGAATATCGCTGTCCATGGTGATCTTGTCCTCGTCGATGTCCAGCTGTTCGGCCAAGAGCTCACGGATGCGTTCGAAAGTATCCATAATCGTTAAAACTCCCTTTTCGTTGCTCCGCAGGTGCGGTGTGTTTATACTATATCATTTTATAGCCTATCTATGAGGGGTTGTCAAGGGCCTGGAGCAAGTTTTTTGGCGGTTTTCCTTGTGCTGGCCGGGGTTTGACGCTATAATAAAATCAAAGCGCGGGCGGCGGGCGAAATGCGCCCTTTTCCGCCCCGGAGGGGGGAGATCTCGGTGGTTTTGAATTTCACCAAAATGGAGGGCTGCGGCAACGACTACATCTATGTGGACTGCCTTGCCGGCCTCTCCTTTGACCCCGCGGCCGCGGCGGTGGCCCTGAGCCCCCGGCATTTTGCCGTGGGGGCGGACGGCCTCATCTGCATCTGCCACAGCGACGTGGCCGACGCGAAGATGCGCATGTTCAACGCCGACGGCAGCGAGGGCTCCATGTGCGGCAACGGCGTGCGATGCGTGGCCCAGTGGCTGTTCGAGCACGGCCTCGTGAAGGACGAGGCCCGGGTGGAGACCCGCGCGGGCATCAAGACGCTTCAGCGCTGCGGCGATGGCATGTGGCAGGTGGAGATGGGCAAGGCCAGCTTTGCCCCCGCCGACCTGCCCGCGCTGGGCTTTGGCGACGGGCCGGCCATCGGCAAGGAGCTGATGGTGGGCGGCCGGGCCTGGCCGGTGACCTGCGTGTCGGTGGGCAACCCCCACTGCGTGACGCTGGTGCCGGACGTGGCCGGGGTGGACCTGCGAAAGATCGGCCCGGGGTTTGAACACCACATGGCATTCCCCGAAGGGGTGAACACCGAGTTCATCCAGGTGCTGGGCCCAAACCGCCTGAAGATGCGGGTGTGGGAGCGGGGCAGCGGCGAGACGCTGGCCTGCGGCACCGGGGCCAGCGCCAGCGTGGCGGCCTGCGTGGCCGGGGGCTTGTGCCGCCCCGGCGAGGACGTGCAGGTGGAACTGTTGGGCGGCACGCTCACCATCCGGGTGGGCAGCGACTGGCGGGTGCTGATGACCGGCCCCGCCCGCACCGCCTTCACCGGCACAGCGAACATTTGAGTGGGTAAGGAGCGAGGGAACATGGAAGAACTGAAAAAGGTACTGGAAGGCCGTCCGGTCTTATATCTGGCCACCGTGGAGGGCTATCTGCCCCGTGTGCGGCCCATCAACCACTACATGGTCTGGAACGACCGCTTCTACATCGCCATGGGCAAGCACAAGGAGGCCTACAAGCAGCTGCTGGACAACACCAACCTGGAGCTGACCGCCGCCCTTGGGTCGGACGAGTGGGTGCGCATCCGCGGCACGGTGAACTTCGACACCAGCGCCGAGGCCTACGCCGCCGCCTTCGCGGAAATGCCGGACCTGAAGGAGAGCTTCAGCGAGGATACCGGCAAGCGCCTGGCCCTCATCTATCTGGACCACATCAGCGCCATGGTCTTCGACCGCGAGGACAACGCGCAGCTGCTGGCGAAATTCTGACACGATCATACCGCCGGACGAGGCTTTTCCCATCCGGCTTTTCTATTGAAATGGAGGCTTCCATGGAGCACAGCGCATCCGCGTCCTTCATCCGTCCCGCGGCGGCCCAGGATGCCGGGCGCATCGCGGAAATATTGGTATTCAACAACCGGCTGAACTTCTTCCCCATCTTTAAAGACGAACCGTATTCTTTCTGTGAGATGCAGGTGGTGCCGCTGGCGCAGCGGCTCGCGGAGGACCAGGACGCCCTATCCCGCACCTTCGTCTGGGACGACGGGGTGCTGCGGGGCTTTGTGCGCGTTCACGGCCAGGAGGTGGAGAAGCTCTTTGTGGACCCCTGTTTTCAGGGCCGGGGCGTGGGTGCGGCACTGCTGGAGTTCGCCGTGGCCCGCTTTGGGGCAGACCGCCTCTGGGCGCTGGAAGCAAACGCAGGCGCGCGGCGGTTTTACGCCGCCCACGGGTTCAGCCCCACCGGCGAGAGCCGTTTTGAGGAGGGCACCGACCAACGCCTTCTGCTGCTGCGCCGGCAGGCCTGAACAGGAACAAAACAGTAGCGGCCCCCTCCCGGGTTCCGGGAGGGGGCCGCTGCTGTTTTTTAAGGCTTACTCGATGATGCTCTTGCCGGTCATCTCGGCGGGCTGGTCAAGGCCCAGGAGCTTCAGCATGGTGGGGGCGATGTCCGCCAGGACGCCGCCCTCCCGCAGCTTCACATCCCCCGCACCGGCCACCAGGAAGGGCACCGGGTTGGTGGTGTGGGCGGTGAAGGGAGAGCCGTCCACATCGTACATGCGGTCAGCGTTGCCGTGGTCGGCGGTGAGCAGCACCTGGCCGCCGGCGGCCAGGGCGGCGTCGATCACCTTGCCGGCGCAGGCGTCCACGGCCTCCACGGCCTTCACGGCGGCCTCAAACACGCCGGTGTGGCCCACCATGTCGCAGTTGGCGAAGTTCAGGATGATAACGTCGTACTTGCCGCTCTCGATGCGCTTGACGCACTCGTCGGCCACTTCGTAGGCGCTCATCTCGGGCTTCAGGTCATAGGTAGCCACCTTGGGGCTGGGGATGAGAGCCCGGTCCTCGCCCTCAAAGGGAGCCTCCACGCCGCCGTTGAAGAAGAAGGTCACATGGGCGTACTTCTCGGTCTCGGCGATGCGCAGCTGGGTCTTGCCGCAGGCGGCAAGGTAGGCGCCCATCACATTCTCCAGGCTCTGGGGCTTGAAGGCCACCTCCACGTTGGGCATGGTGGCGTCGTACTGGGTGAAGCAGACATAGTTCACCGGGAAGCGGCCGTTGCGGCGCTCGAAGCCGGTGAAGGCGTCGTCCACGAAGGTGCGGGTGATCTCACGGGCGCGGTCGGGGCGGAAGTTGAAGAAGATGACGCTGTCGCCCTCGGACACGCGGCCGCCCTCGCAGGTCACGGCGGGCACCACGAACTCGTCGGTCACGCCCTCGGCGTAGCTGTTCTCCATCACCTGGAGCGGCTCGCCCTTCACGCCCTCGCCGTAGACGAAGGCGGCGTAAGCCTTCTCCACGCGGTCCCAGCGGTTGTCGCGGTCCATGGCGTAGTAGCGGCCGGTGACGGTGGCGATCTTGCCGATGCCCAGTTCGTTCAGCTTGTCCTGCAGCTGGGCGATGTAGCCCTTGCCGGAGTCGGGCGGCACGTCGCGGCCGTCCATGATGGCGTGGACGTACAGCTCCTTCACGCCCAGGTCCTTGGCCATGTCCAGCAGGCCGAAGAGGTGCTGGATGTGGCTGTGGACGCCGCCGGCGGAGAGCAGGCCCATCAGGTGCAGGGCCTTGCCGTTCTTCACAGCGGCCTCCATGCAGCCGCGGATGGCGGCGTTGTCACGGATGGAGCCGTCCTGGATGGCCTTGGTGATGCGGGTGAGCTCCTGGTAGACGATGCGGCCCGCGCCGATGTTGGTGTGGCCCACTTCGCTGTTGCCCATCTGGCCGTCGGGCAGGCCCACGTCCATGCCGGAGGCGCCGATGGTGGTGTAGGGGCAGGTGGCGAACAGCTTATCGAGATTCGGGGTGTTGGCGGCAACGATGGCGTTGCCGTCTTTCTGCTCGGGCACCCAGCCGAAGCCGTCCAGGATGCAGAGCAGCAGGGGTTTTTTCGACATAAAAAATTTCTCCTTCTTGGCAAAAGGGCGCGCCGGGGCTGCCGGCGCGCCGCGGTGGTGTTTACTTGCCGGCGGCGGCGACGATGGCCGCGAAAGCGTCCGCCTTCAGGGAAGCGCCGCCGATCAGGCCGCCGTCCACGTCGGGCTTGGAGAGCAGCTCGTCGGCGTTGCCGGCGTTCATGCTGCCGCCGTACTGGATGGTGGTGGCCTTGGCCACGGCCTCGCCGTAGAGCTCGGCCAGGACCTTGCGGATGGCGGCGCAGACCTCCTGGGCCTGGTCGCTGGTGGCGGTCTTGCCGGTGCCGATGGCCCACACGGGTTCGTAGGCGATGATGATGTTCTTCATGGCCTCGGCGTCAACGCCCTGCAGGGCGATCTTGGTCTGCATGCGCACCAGTTCCTCGGTGACGCCCTGCTCCCGCTGGGTCAGGTTCTCGCCCACGCAGACGATGACCTTCAGGCCGGCGGCCAGACCCGCCAGGGTGCGCTTGTTCACAGTCTCGTCGGTCTCGGCGAAATACTGGCGGCGCTCGGAGTGGCCGGTGATGACGTACTCCACGCCCAGGTCCACCAGCATGTCGGCGCTGATCTCGCCGGTGAAGGCGCCGCTCTTCTCAAAGTGGACGTTCTCGGCGCCCACATGGATGTTGGTTCCGCGGGTCTTCTCCACGGCGGTGACGAGGCTGGTGAAGGGGGTGCAGATGACCACTTCGCAGCCGGCGTCCTTCACGGCGGGGATGAGCTCGTCGATGAGAGCGGCGGCCTCGGTGGCGGTCTTGTTCATTTTCCAGTTGCCGGCGATGACGGCTTTGCGGTTGGCTTTATCCATGGTGTGTTACCTCACTTTTTTCGTTTGTCGGCGGGCCGCAAAAGGCCTCAGCCGCCGCTGGCGGCTGAGGCGCATGGGCTCACAAATCAGGCGTTCTGGATGCAGGCGATGCCGGGCAGCTCCTTGCCCTCCAGGTACTCCAGGGAAGCGCCGCCGCCGGTGGAGATGTGGGTCATCTTGTCGGCGTAGCCCAGCTGCATCACGGCAGCAGCGGAGTCGCCGCCGCCGATAACGGTGGTGGCGTCAGCCTCGGCCATGGCCTTGGCAACAGCCAGGGTGCCGGCGGCCAGGGTCGGGTTCTCGAACACGCCCATGGGGCCGTTCCACACGACGGTCTTGCTGGCCTTCACGGCCTCGGCGAACAGCTCGCGGGTCTTGGGGCCGATGTCCAGGCCCATCATGTCGGCGGGGATGGAATCGGAAGGCACGACCTTCACGTCCACAGGCCCGTCGATGGGGTCGGGGAAGGAAGCGGTGATAACGGTGTCCACAGGCAGCAGCAGCTTGACGCCCTTGGCCTCGGCCTTGGCCATCATCTCCTTGCAGTACTCCACCTTCTCCTCGTCCACCAGGCTGGTGCCCACGCCGTAGCCCTTGGCGACCAGGAAGGTGTAGGCCATGCCGCCGCCGATGATCAGGGTGTCCACCTTCTCCAGCAGGTTCGCAATGACGTTCAGCTTGTCGGCGACCTTGGCGCCGCCCAGGATGGCGGTGAAGGGACGCACGGGATCGTTCACGGCGCTGCCCAGGTAGCGGATCTCTTTCTCCATCAGGTAGCCCACGGCGGTGTCCTTGACGTAGTCGGTCACGCCGGCGGTGGAGCAGTGAGCGCGGTGAGCGCTGCCGAAAGCGTCGTTCACATAGCAGTCGGCGATGCTGGCCAGATCCTGGCTGAACTCAGGCAGGTTCTTGGTCTCCTCCTTGCGGAAGCGGGTGTTCTGCAGCAGCACCACGTCGCCGTCCTTCATGGCGGCAACAGCGGCCTTGGCGTTCTCGCCCACGACGGTGTCGTCATTGGCGAACACGACTTCCTTGCCCAGCAGCTCGGAGAGACGCACCGCCACAGGGGCCAGGCTGAACTTCTCCTCGGGGCCGTTCTTGGGCTTGCCCAGGTGGCTGCACAGGATGACCTTGCCGCCGTTCTCGATCAGCTTCTTGATCGTGGGCAGCGCGGCCACGATGCGGTTGTCGTTGGTGATCTTGCCGTCCTTCATCGGCACGTTGAAATCGCAGCGCACAAGCACCCGCTTGCCGCGCACGTCCATCTCTTCCACGGTCTTTTTACCCAAACCCATCGTCTGTTTCTCCTCTCGATTTTGAAGTTCTCATGGGCATTTGCATACCTGCCCTTATTATAATCAATCGGCGCGCATTTCGCAAGGCGTTTACCGTTATGTTTTTAACGATACTCTGCCCCGGACGTGCCCGAAACTTGCACAAAAAGCACACAGCAGAACGGGCCGGGGCGCGCCGCCCCGGCCCGACGCCGGTCGATCATTGCGGGGCCTGCCTGTTGCGCCAGGCGCCCAGGGTGTAGAACGCCGCCAGCGCCAGCCGGACGGCGGCGCCTGCCGTGGCGCTGATGTTGCCGTCGCCGAAGGAGGCGAGCAGGTTCAGCGCCGCCAGCACGATGAACACCACGCCCAGAACAAAGAGCACCCGGGCCTTGTCGGGGCGGGCACACCACTTGACGCCCAGGATGGCCGTCACCAGACTGTAAATGCTGGTGGGGATGGCCAGCACCCCCAGGACGATGACCGCCGTGGCCAGGCCCCAGCCCAGGCCGTCGTCGGTGCCCATGGCTAAACCCGCGCCGATGAGCGCCAGGCCGCCCAGCAGGCCCAGAGCCGATAGGATGATGAGGACGATGCCGGTCACTTTGAGCATCGTTCTGCCCGCAAGCTGTGTGTCATTCATGGCGTTTTCTCCTCAAATCATAAGTTTTTGAAAAAAGCGGGCCGGGGCCGCGCCCCGGCCCGCTTGCGGCATCACTGCAGGCTCTGCTTGTTCTGCCACGCGCCCAGGGTGTAGAGCACCGGCAGCACCAGACCGAGCACGCTGCTGACCACGGAGGTGCTGCTGTCGCTGCTGAAGCTGGACAGCAGGCTCAGCGCCGCCAGCACGATGAGCACAATGCCCAGCACAAAGAGGACGCCGGCCTTGTCGGGACGGTTGCACCACTTCACGCCCAGGATGCCCACCACCAGACTGAACGTGCTGCTGAGGATGGCGACGACGCCCAGCACCATGGCGATGGCGCCCAGGCCCAGGGCCAGGCTCTCGCCGCCGGCGATGCCCAGCGCGGCGCCGCCCACCACGGCCATGAGGCCGGTGAGGATGCTGAGGGCTGCGAAGATGATGTAGAGGATGCCCACCACTTTGAGCATCAGGCGGCCTTTGAGTTCGGTGTTGTTCATGGGGTCTCTCCTTATTTTTTATTTCTTTTCCGCGGGAACGTCGGTGAGCATCTCCTTCACCGAGGTCACGAGACCGGCGAGGTTCTGCATGTCGCTGGGGATGATGAGCTTGGTGGCTTTGCCGTCGGCCACCTTTTCCAGGGCTTCCAGCCCTTTCAGGGCCAGCACCCGGTCGCTGGGGGCGGCTTCGTTCAGCAGCTTGAGGGAGTCGGCCAGGGCCTTCTGCACCTCCATGATGGCCTGGGCTTCGCCCTGGGCCTCGCGGATGCGCTGCTCGCGCACCGCGTCCGCCCGCAGGATGGCGCTCTCCTTTTCGCCCTCGGCCACCAGGATGGCGCTGCGCTTTTCGCCCTCGGCCCGCAGGATGGCCTCGCGGCGCTGGCGCTCGGCTTTCATCTGCTTTTCCATGGCGTCCTGGATCTCGGCGGGCGGGATGATGTTCTTCACCTCCACCCGGTTGACCTTGATGCCCCACTTGTCGGTGGCCTGGTCCAGGATGGCGGTGATTTTTGTATTGATGACGTCGCGGCTGGTGAGGGTGTGGTCCAGCTCCATCTCACCGATGATGTTGCGCAGGGTGGTGGCGGTGAGGTTCTCGATGGCGGCCATGGGCCGCTCCACACCGTAGGTGAAAAGTTTCGCGTCGGTGACCTGGAAAAAGACCACCGTGTCGATCTGCATGGTGACGTTGTCGCGGGTGATAACGGGCTGGGGCTTGAAGTCCACCACCTGCTCCTTGAGGCTGACCTTCTTGGCCACCCGCATCAGGAAGGGCACCTTGAAGTGAAGGCCGGCCTCCCAGGTGGCGTTGTAGACGCCCAGCCACTCCACCACATAGGCGGTGGCCTGAGGCACGAGGCTGATGCAGCTGATGAGCAGGATGACGGCCAGCAGCACCAGCGGGATGATGATGAACAGCATGAATGGCATAAACGATTCCTCCTTTTGTAAGATGTACAGGGGGGACAGGGTTCACACGCCGGCGGCGGCCGGCTGGTTTGCGGGCTCCACCCGCAGGGTCGTGCTCTCCACGGCGGTGACGACGCACTCGCCGCCCTCGTCCAGGGCGGTGTCGCAGACGGCGGTCCAGTCCACGCCGTCCAGCCGCACACGGCCGGGCACGCCGGGGCGCACGGGCTGCACCACCACCGCGCGGCGGCCGATGTTGCGCTCAAGGCCCAGGGCGGCGGCGGGCTTGCGGCTGCGCATGCGGGCCACCAGCGGCTTTGTGACGGCCAGCGCCGCGGCGCTGACCAGCGCGAAGGCCAGCAGCTGATAGAGCAGATCCTCCGTGAACAGGCTTGTGATGAGCCCGGCCAACGCGCCCACGGCGAACCAGATGCTCACCAGATTGACGGTGGCGGCCTCCACAATGACGAACAGCGCCAGGGCGATGAGCCAGCCGGCGATGGCCGCGGCTTCGGGCACGAGGATGGGTTCGAACATAAAGACTCCTTTCCGGCGGCCAAAGGCCGCCACCCCCGAAAAAAACGGGGCACCGGTGTTGTCTTTATCTTATCAAAAACAAATACGATTGGCAAAGGCGGAAATATCACAAAAACGGCGGATTTTACCTATTTTTTGCTCACGGCGTGCAAAGGGGGCCTCAGGGGGCAGCAGGGCGGGGCCGGGGCAGGCCGGGGAAATGCGGGCGAAAAAACGGGGCGGGGAGGGCGGCGCGGCAAGGCAGGGCGGCGCTTTCGCCCTGTTTTGCTTGGCATGCCGCCCGATGCCGGCCGGGCCCGACGCGGCACTGCCGCCGCGTAGTGCGCCTCGGAGCGAACACTTTGCCCGGCTTGAGGGCAAAGTGTCCGAAACACCGCGTGCGGCGGCGGACAGGGACGCGACCACCCCGCGCAAAACTTCCCGGTCCCCGCGCCGCCCGGGCCAAGAGAAGGTTGGTTTGGCGGAAGGTGCTTCGCCCGGTTTCTCCCCACCGCACGCGGCATCTCGGACATTTTCCACGACGAAGGAAAATGTCCGTTCTGATGCGCACTACGTGGGGAAAACCGGGCTCCGCCTCAGCCCAGTGCGGCAAGGCGGCGCGCTCCCCTGTTCTACCCGGCCCGTTGCACGATGCAGGCCGAGCCAGCCGCGGCATTGCCGCCGCGTAGTGCACCTCGGAGCGAACACGCTGCACGGTGCGAGGGCAGCGTGTCCGAAACGCCGCGTGCGGCGGCGGACAGGGACGCGGCCACCCCGCGCAAAACTTCCCGGTCCCCGCGCCGCCCGGGCCAAGAGAAGGTTGGTTTGGCGGAAGGTGCTTCGCCCGGTTTCTCCCCACCGCACGCGGCATCCCGGACATTTTCCACGACGAAGGAAAATGTCCGTTCTGATGCGCACTACGTGGGGAAAACCGGGCTC